>CALVAW010000058.1 GCA_944325655.1 Candidatus Gastranaerophilales bacterium | reverse complement strand
TGTACTCCTTGCAGGGCGGGCACATATTCAAACAGTAATGGCACAGGTTGCAATATCTGTCATGCGGGAAGCTATTCTGCCGCAAGCGCAACAAGCTGTACTCCCTGCCAAGCAGGCACATATTCAACAGAAGGTTCTGCTAGCTGCACTCCCTGCCAAGCCGGTGCTACTTCTGCTGCAGGTGCCACTTCTTGTATTACTTGTTCAAGTTTATTTTCCAATTGCAGCGCTTGTTCAAGTACTGCTTGTACTTCGTGTAGCAGTGGTTTTGGTCTTTCTGGCGGTCAGTGTGTTAGGTTAAATTGCCCTGCTAATACTTTAAAAATAACGGCAAATGGTAAGATATATTGTGTAACTCAGTATAATATGGGGGATAAGCCTGATTTTTCAGTTTATGCTGCCGGCGTTACCGTAGTTTCAGCTAATACTAATTGTCTTGATAATGCTTGTTGCTGGATTGGCACCACAGGTTCCCCTTGCAATGCTGAAAATGGCGGGTATAGCGGTTGCAATAGAACTCAATGTACCCATTATGCTGCAGAAATTATTTGTAATAATTTAAAATATGGAGGATTAACTTGGAGACTTCCTACTTCAAGTGAAATTCTTGCTTTTAGTGCAGATACCTATTCTAAGAATAAAGGAAGCTCGGGTTTAATGTATTGTGATGTTTATTCGGGCTATGGCTCTGCAAATTGCTGTTATTATAATTCTTGTAAGGGTTCTTATGATGGTTACTGTTATCCTTATCGCGTTTGGAGCAGCGCTTATGACAGTACAAATGCGTATTATGGGCGTTTGGACAGAGGTTCATGGGAGTCCAATTATTATGATAAACGTCGTGCGAATTCTGTCAGATGTGTTAGTGTTATACAGTAAATATTGCTTTAGTTTTTTGTATTTTGGAACAAAATACATTTTTTTTCGTCTTTAAAATTAAATGCCGTATTTGCTACTTAGGCTCTTGTGGAGAGAACAAGAGCCTTTTTTTATTTTAATTTTTTAATATATATTAAACAGATTGATACCATAAGCCAATATAGAACAAATTCTGATATTTCTTCTACTATGGTGTTATGTATATTTTCACAATAAATTTGGGTTATTACAAGGATAACGGAAAAAAGAAAGGTCCAAAAAGGGAGTTTTACCTTTTTTAATATGTTTATTATATCAATCCAAACCTTATTTAAAATGCCGTAGAGAAAAATTCCCGCTATATATATGTCTATTATTATATGTGCTAAAAATCCGTATTTATAATGAGACCAGGGATAAAATTCATCTATTTGTCCCGGAATTTTGCAAAAAATTACTCTGCCATAGCTTAATTCGCGCATTATCATGAGAAAAAATATTAAAGCTATTATTCTAAAGAATACTTTGTGTTTTTTAGAGTTGCAACAAATAAAAATTCCAAAAAATAACGGAATCAATGATAATGTTTCAATAAGACTGTTTTCATGGATTACTGTTATATTAAATAGTTTTACGTAAATAACACATAAAACAAGAATTACAAGTGCAGGTATATCGGTTTTTTGCAAATTAAAGTTTATATATTCAGTTAATTTTTTTATTATTTTAAACATGGCTTTATAATTATACTTTGTTTAATTTTTAAAGGTAAGTTTGTGAACATTTTGTGTTAAAATTATTTTATGAATAAACAATTTAGACAAGAATTTTCAATTAAACAAGTGCCGACAGATGATGCTCTGCTTCTTGAAAATACTTTGAATGCTATGTCTAATAGCGGTTGGGAGTTGTATTCGATTTATGAAGCCGAACAAAATTCAAAAATTGTTTATAATTGTATTTTTGTAAAGGAAAGCGAAAATTTATCCGAAGAAGTTGATGATGATATTGTAAATTTTCGTTCTCAAGTTGAAAAAATGCTCTATTCGAAAGAAGAACCTTATGAATTATGTTTAAATCTTCAAAAGAAAATAAGAGATAAAAAAGAAAAAATTGAGCAGGTTAAGAAGTTTCTCGAAAGCTCTAAAGATTCTGAAAGAGAGCTTTTAAATGAAGAAATTAAAAAAGATATTGATGAGTTAAATAATTTAAAAAGAGATTTAAAAGAAGTATTGGCACCTTCTAAAATGTCTAAGTTTTTGGGTGAAGAAAAGCTTTCGATAAGTCTTTCTCAGGAGAATTATTCTTTATGTGATCCTCAAGAAGAAAAGAATCTTCTTTCACAAACGGTTAAGGTCCGTCAGGAATTAACAAAGGAACTTGGCTATATTATTCCAAAAGTTCAGTTTATTGAAAATACTTCATTGGATGAGTATGAATTTTCCATAAATGTTCATGGGGTAAGTGTGATTTGCGCAAAAGCATATCCTAATTATCTTGCATTTTTTGAGGATGAATTAAACATCGATAAAGTTCCGAAAAATTCTTATAAAACAAAAGATCCGTTGACAAAAAGAAAACTTATCTGGATATTGAAAAGCGAATGCGAAAATTACTGGTTGGAAGGAATTGAACCTACCGAATATATAGCAAACTATTTAAGTTATTTTGCAATTGTACATGTTGATGAGATTTTTGATTATAATGACCTAAACCGTTATGTTGATTTTGTTACAAATCAAAATCCTTTCTTAACGGAAACAATTTTAGGTGATTTTATAAGTATTTCGGAATTAAAATATATTTTAACTCAACTTATCCGTGAAAGAGTGAGCATTAAAGATATAACTTATATTTTTGAAAAGTTGAATGATTTTTCGGACGATTCTTCAAAAGCGGATTTATTGGACAAATTAAGAATGTCTCTTTCAAGACAAATTTCAGAAAGTGTATCAACGAAGGAAAAAGAGATATTTGCGTATGAAATTGATGATGAGACGATAGAACTGCTTGAGATGCAAACAAATAATGAAGAAGCAAGCGTTAAGATTGATTTGTCAAAGTTTAGTAAATTTAAAAAAATTCTAAAGGAAACAAGAAAGGAAATGTTTGAGAAAAATGCTGTTTTAATTGTGCCTCAACAATACAGACAGATAATTTTTATACTTGTTTCACAGCTTTTTATGGATATTCCGGTAATTTGTTTTGAGGAAATTGCCGGTGATTATAAGCTTAATATACTTGGTAAAATTTAATTTTTTTTACCGGTTTAAATTTTTATAAATAGAAGTTTGCGTCTGGCGCGATTCGAACGCGCGACCTATCCCTTAAAAGGGGAGTGCTCTACCTGCTGAGCTACAGACGCAAACTTTATACTTTATTTAATTTTCACTTGTCCAAACTCAGCAGGTAGAGCACAGTGCTA
>CALVAW010000057.1 GCA_944325655.1 Candidatus Gastranaerophilales bacterium | reverse complement strand
TCGCTCATTAAGCTGTCGCTAAATTCGCGTCACTCGGGTTGCGCACCCCCACCGCTTCGCTTTGGGGTCCCTGCTACATCCCGAAAATATATTCAATTATCAAATACATTCCGCTGAGCAAAGCTCAAACCATAATAAATTATCAACAAAATAAAACAAAGTCAATACATTGACATCAAAAAAAATAGTCGGATAATTTATATATGGAATTAAAAAATATTTTATTTATAAACTATGGTGGAATTGGAGATGAAATACTTTTTCTCCCCGCTATAGCATCTGTTAAAAAAGAATTTCCGAATTCCAAAATTACTCTTGCACTTGAACCACGTTCAAAAAGCATTAAAAATCTTACAACTTTGATAGATGAAATTATTACAGTCGATATTAAAGCAAAAGGCATTTTAAAGTACATAAACATTTTAAAATTTATACTGTCAACCATAAACAAAAAATTCGACTGTGTAATTTCAAGCGGCAAAAGCCCTTTTGTTGCAATTATACTATTTTTAACAGGAATAAAAGAAAAAGTAGGGTACTGTTCAAAAACCGATTTTTTGTTAACCAAAAAAGTGCCTTTAAACGAAAACCAATACGCAGCAAAAATGTATCATAATTTGGTAGAACCATTGGTAAAAACTGAATACAATGATCCGACAATTGAAATACCGCAGGACATAAAATTAAATTACGAGCTCGAAAATGAAAAATACATAGCCATCCACCCGGGGGTTTCAAAAATGTCAATTTCGAAAAATATAATTAAATGTCCTAAATTACCCTTTTGGGAAGGATTAATAAAAGGCTTATTAAATAAAAATAAAAAAGTTGTACTGCTTGGAACAAAAGACGACCAAGAATTAATAGAAAAAATACTTGAAAATTCATATATAAAAAATCATCCCAATTTTATAAACTACTATAACAAAACAAAAAATATAATAGAAATGGCGCTAATTATGAAAAATGCCGATTTCGTTATATGCGTAGACAGCGCACCGCTACATGTGGCAGTATGCGTTAAAGCAAATATTTTTGCTATATTTGCTCCGACAAACGAAACAAAACTGGTTCCAAAAAGCCCCAATGTAACCGTAATAAAGAACAATATAAGTTGCAGACCCTGTCTGTGGCATAAAAGAAAATCAAACTGCAAAACATCTGACTGTCTCAATGTTGACTATAATATCATCTTAGATAAAATTAATTGATTTTGAACTGCTATTATTGTAAAATATTTAACGTGAAATACGAGTAAATAGTTAGTTGCTTGAAAAAGAGGTATAGATGAACAATTTTTGCAAATTTTTAGTTATTGCCATTACAATGATTTCAATAGGTGCAGCAAATGCACTTGAAATTATTGATGTAAGAAAAGATTACTGGGCCGGACAAGAAATTGTAAGAGCAATCCAAAACGGATATATAGGAATTGTTGACGGAAACAAATTTAATCCAGAAGGCACAATGACAAGAAGCGAATTTGTTTGTTCGCTTTTAAAAGTCATACGCAGACAAAATGAAACGGTAACGAAAAATACCACATTCAAAGACGTTAATAACCTAACTCCAAATAAAAAATGTGTTATGCTTTCAGAACAGATAAGAATGGCGTTTGGATATCCGGACAAAACGTTTAAACCATCAGAAGCAATTAATCATAATGAAACAATGAGCATGATTGCAAACATTACAAACGGTTATTATAATGCTGCAGACATTACGGGATTTGCAGACTATAATCAAATTCCCCTATGGGCAAAAAGACCATATATCAAAAATGTTGCTAACGGTTTATATGTAAATCACCCCGATGCAATGAAATTTACTCCTAAAAACAAATTAACAAGAGCAGAAGCTGCTGTTTTATTTGACAAAATTGCAGCTAATTTAGACAAAGTAAAAGAAGAATATAAAGATTTATACGACAATCTTTCAGATGACGAAGATGATACCGGTTTTAACAAATCACAATTTTTATCTGAAAACACATTGAACCTTGCTCCGTTTGCAACAAATAACAAAGTTCAAATATACGATAATAAAAAAATTATAGAAGCCGGAAATATTTTAATCGGCACAGCTCTTAACCCCGTAAAAGCAAGAAATGATCTTGTAGGACACGAATATGTATTTAGTGCACCCAATGATGTCTACACAGAACAAGGAACATTTTTGTATCCAAAAGGAACCGAGTTTTATGCAAGAGTTGAAAAAATAGGATATTCTGCTTGGAGATCAAAACCCGAACGCTCCAGAGTTATCTTCCACAAATATTCGCTGCCTAACGGTGAAACCTATGACATGGCCGCAGTTCCTTTTACAAAAAATGATAAAGTGATTTATGTTAACAACACTAAAAATCCTAAAAAAATCAAAAACCTAACAAGCTTTAAGCTATCTCAAAAAGAATATATGATTGCTTGCGCTCATCAAATGGCGCCATTAATAGAATACGATATAAAAAACAATAAAACAATATATATTCTGATAACAGGCGACATGGTCATTCCGCAATCGGAAGAATATATGAATTTAAGAACCAAAAAAAGTATTCTTGAAGAAGATGATATATAAATAAGTCAAATGCCTCTTGAATTTCAAGAGGCATTCTTATCTTACTGATTAGGCTAATTATTATTTTAAGATAGTCTTTACGATACCAACAACAGCACCTGCTGCAGCTGCAATTCCTGCTACCACAGGACCGCCAAAAAGTCCGATAGCGCCTAGAGTGCAAGCGTTAGAAATTACTGAACCTACAGCTTCAGCAAACTTATCTTTAAAATCAGTTTGTTCACCTGCAATTTGGTCTCTTGCTTCAATGTTTGATGTACTATTTGCAAACCATCCAAAGATAGGAATACCCTCTTTCACTCCTGTCCAAAAGGGCGACAAGGTTGTATCTTCTACGGTTGTCAATAAAGTAGAGCCAGTCGAAGCCGAATATGCATTATTTAAAATAGTTTGAACTTGAGCATCCGACAAACTATAACCGTAATTTTTTGCAGTAGTTTTTACATCATCAAATAAACTTTCATAAAGTCTTAAAGCCTTGTCGGTTTTACCTTGTTTAAAATACGAATTGATGATTTCCAAATCCGAAGAATATCCCGAAGTAATATCACGAGACACTCTGTTTAAATTTGTACTGGAAGCAACTCTATTTCCATATGAATAACCACCGGTTGTATATCCGCCTCCGTAATAATTTCCGGTGTTTAAAGACATTCCGCCATAAAAAGTCATAACTAACCTCCAAATAATAACTAAACTAACCTACAATTAAATAAAAAAATTTTTATATCAAAAATTGCTTATTTAATAAACTTAAGTAAACAAATGTTAACATAAGTTTTAATTAAAGTTTTAAAAAAAGCTTGAAAAAAATTTTTATAGTTGATAAAATTGACTTGTATCAATTAAAACAATAATATCTGAAAAATATTTTTGAAAATTTAATAAAAAGTTTGGGGGCCTGTGGC
>CALVAW010000056.1 GCA_944325655.1 Candidatus Gastranaerophilales bacterium | reverse complement strand
CCCAAAACAACATCATCTCTATATAATACAACCGATTGTGCGGGGGCAATGGAGCTAATTTTCTCCTTAAATTCAACTTTTATTAAATCTGAACTTGGATATACAATAACTTCTGCAGGATTTGAAGCAGATCGAATTTTTGCAGTTGCTTCAAAAGGTTTTTGAGGATTATCGAGAGCTATCCAATTTATATTATTTGCTATAAGCCCTTTTTTATAAGTGTCGTTTTTAATTCCGACAATTATTTTATTATTTTTTTCATCGATTTTCAAAACATACAAAGGTTCAGAATAGGCAATTTTTAAACCCTTTCTTTGACCTATTGTATAATTATAAATACCATTATGATGGCCAAGTATGTTACCTTTTGTGTCAACAATTTCTCCACTGTTTTCTTTTGTTTCAAAAAGATCTTTAAAATCGCCTTTATAAAAATCTTGACTGTCGTTTTTTGTTGCAACTGGAATTCCTGCACTTAATGCATATTCTCTAACTTGCGATTTATCTAAATTTCCAAGCGGAAAAATAATATTTTTTAATTCATTTTGTGTAAGTTTGTATAAAAAATATGTCTGGTCTTTTTTAGGGTTTTTTCCTTTTTTTAATTCATATCTGCCCGTAATTTCATTAAATTCGTTTCTGGCATAATGACCCGTAGCAAATTTATCAAAATTCAACCCCATTTTTTTTGCAGTCTTCACAAACATACCGAATTTTATAGTTTTATTACACATCACGCAAGGATTTGGAGTTAATCCTTTTAAATATAATTTTTTAAATTCTTTAAAAACATGTTCGTTAAATTCATTTGATAAATCTATTAAATGAAATTCACAATTGGCTTTTTGACAAATTTTAATTGCATCATCAATTTCTTTTTGCTTATCTGATCCATAGCAAGAATTTGCCAATGTTTTAGTTTTTCCGTTATAAATTTTCATCATGGCAGCTACAACATTGTGACCGCTTTTTTTCAACATATCCAAAGCGACAGCGCTATCGACACCACCCGATACTCCAACCAAAATGTTCATATCTACATAATACAATAAAAAATTAATTTAAGTTACATTTTTTTGAAAAATAAGGTTTTATACTTGATTTTTTTTATTTATTAAATATCATAAAGATAACAATACTTAGGAAAGGATGTAGAAATGTCGGTATATTGCGAAATCTGCGGAAAAAAATCTCTAAAAGCAGCTAAGATTTCGTTTTCTCATAAACAAAATGTTCACAGACAATTACCAAATTTGCAATCTGTTAAAGTAAGATTAGCAAACGGTACTGTTAAAAAAATGTCTGTTTGCACATCTTGTATTAGAGCGGGAAAATTTACGAAAGCATAGTGCAAATTAGAAACTTAAAAAAATCGGACGGTTGAGACTATTTATTTTTTAATTAATCTTATCCGTCTTTTTTAATAAAATTTGGAGAAAATTTTGAGAGTAGGAATTTATTTAGGTGATATAAAAAAACCGGAATCACAAGGTGATTTAACTTATGAGTTATCATTTGTTGATGAAATTTTATCTCAGAATACATCACATGAATTTATTTTTTATTACTTTGGCAAAAAAAATATATTTAAAAATCAAGATAATGCTAAATTTGTATGTTTAAAATATTATAAAAAACCTGAAATTTCTTTTCAACCGTTGTGTGTCAAATTTTATAAGACACCAATATATTCACTAAATTATAGACTTAAAAAAGATAATGTTAATGTTATGTTTTTTTTAAAGCCTTATTTACATGAACACATCGAAACCCCTTATTTTGCGGTTATAAGGGATGTAGCTCACAGAATATTGCCCTATTTTCCTGAATTTAATTCAAACAGAGTTTTTGAAAAAAAAGAAAAAAGACTCAATCTATTCTTAGCCTCAGCTTCTCAAATTATTACATGTAATGATGTAGCAAAAAATGACATAAAAACTATATATAATGTAATCGATGAAAAAATAGTTAAAATGAGCGTACCTTGTCCAAATTGGTTAAAAAACACCATTGATAACGATTTGATTTTAAAAAGTAACGGATTAACAAAAAATAGTTATATATTTTATCCGGCACAATTTTGGTCACACAAAAACCATATTAGATTAATTCTTGCCGCACAGGTTATGAAGGAGCAAAATATAAATTTAAAAGTTGTATTTTCAGGTTTGGATAGAGGTAATAAAAAATATATTATAAAAAAAGTTAACTCTCTGGATTTAGATGAAGACATTATTTTTCTTAATTACGTAAGTCAAAAAGAATTAGCTTCACTGTATAAAAATGCATACGCTCTTGTGTACCCTTGTCTTGCAGGTCCGGATAGTATTGCTGCGCTTGAAGCAATGTATTTTAATTGTCCTGTACTTATTTCAAATAATTTAGGTTACAATCAGCAATTAAAAAAAGCTGCTCTATATTTTAATCCGTTAGATGAAATTGATATCGTTGAAACCATAAAGAAATTAAATGATATTCAAACAAGAGATGAATTATTGACTAAAGGTCAACTTTTAGTAAAGGAATTAAACAGCAAACAATATATAGAAAAATGTTTAAATATGATTGATAATTTTTACTTAATCAGACAGTGCTGGTCGCTGAAAGAAAGTTACAGGGATAGATGATATTTTTATTTTTGACTGCTATAGTTTTTTTATTAACTGCAATTTTAGTTATTTCTGCAGTTCTGTTTTTAAGGTCCAAAAAAACTGAAAAACTACTTATAAATGAGACTTTAAGAGATATTCTTGATGAAAAAATGTTTCAATTAAAAAAAATAGCTACAGTAGATAATCATTTCTTTCTTGCAATAAATAAAAAATTGAACAAACTCGCCGTGATTAAAAATTTTAATATAAAGACCCTAAATTATGAGTATGAAGAAATAATGACCCTATTTATCACCGACATAATACAAACCGGTTCAGGTTTTAAAATTGATTATATTAAACAAGGCGAAAAAAAGACCCTGTTCATAAATTCACACAACAAAGAACTTAAAGATTTTTTATATAAAATACACAAAGCTGCAAATATCAAAAAAATAGAAGAAAAATATGTTGAACATAATTTTACAATTACCTCAGGAAGTGATTTTGAAAATACTTATGTATGGGCATATTGTCCCATAAATTGTTTTTTTGCATATTTTAGAACAAAAAATCAACCCTCTATACAAAAAATTAATTTAAGAAAAAAACACTTTACAATTGACCTAAACTATAATTATTTTGAAGCGCCAATATTTGGTGAATATCAACAACTTTTATATTATGAAAATAATTTCTTAAGAGATCTTTTTTCTTCACTATTTCAAACTATTAAACAAAAAACCAGTATGATAAGCGAGGATTTAATATACTATGACGATTATAACAACATTCTCTATTTATCAAACGGTTTAAATTCTCTCCAATCGCTCGTTTTAAGCGAAATAGAAGAAGTGCATTATTTGGACAATAAACTTTCTTTCACATTATTTGACGAAACAAAAGTCATTAATTTTCCGGCAGACAATAATTTTATTAAAGAATTTGAAGATTTTGTAACAGGATATAATTTAAGAAAAATAGCTTCCAATTTTAACTATAAAATTGATAAACTAATAAATACCACGCCTAACACTAAGCTTATAATTGACTCTTCAAGAGATAGAATAGTATATTGTGCTAATTTAAATACTATTTCAAGGTTTAGTTATTTAACTATCTCTTTTATTAATTTAAATGATGTAAAAATAGAAAAATCTCAAGACGGGTATTTTGTAAGAATATATACAAAAGATGGCGAAATTATTGACGTTACTTGTAAAAAACATGAAGTTGCTCAATATATTTTAGCTCAAATAAAATCGATAATTAACTCTTAAATACAAAAAATCGGGATGACAGGATTTTGCTAAGCCGTTGGCGAATTTATGAGCCTTTACGGATTAGAATGCAGAGTTTA
>CALVAW010000055.1 GCA_944325655.1 Candidatus Gastranaerophilales bacterium | reverse complement strand
AATCGCTTTTTAGCTTCTTCAATAAAGCCGTTAATAAAAATGTAGATTACTAAAGCTATTGCTAACCATTTCATAAGTTTGTTTCCTTTCTTTGTTCTTTGGTACACAAACTTATAATAAACTGTTTTTCAAAAACACGCTCCCAAATTCTTGACTTCGATTGGTATGAGAGGGTTTTAGGAGTGCAAGTTTACAAAAAAGGGATAGTCTTGCATCATTTTCATCAGTTTGGTATACTATAGGAGTGCTAGTTGGATAGCCTGTTCGTTAGTACAAAGATTTTATCATCCAACATTATTGATAGTACAACTTTTTACTGAGTTTATTATCTATGAAAGATTACTAACGCAAATACTATATAGATAATAACTTGGGCAGTAGAAAGGATGTATTTATGAATTACATTGAATTTTTTAAACTTCAAGCTAAAAATTTGTTAAGAGACTACAAAACTCAAGAAATCTATCAAGATGGAGAGTTTGAAATGTTTAGGTACAAACCTAAGTATTTTGATGTCGAAGCAATTTTTGGAGATTTTGGTAATCTTAGAAGTATTTTTGCCGATTACTATTGTGATGAAGCTGATTTTAAGTTAGGAAATGCTCAACATATTATTGCTTTAATAGTAGGATTTAATAAATGGTCAGATTTAATTAATGCTAAAGAGCAAGAGTTGGAACTTGCGAAATTTTTATTTGATAATCAGGATAAAATCTCTGTTGCAGAACTTAATGAAGCTATGCAAGATTATGAAATTAATTATGGTTTCGATTGTAACACAGGTTTTAAACTAGAATGGCTAAGCACTTTAGATAAATACTCGTTTTCGTGGTTTCCAGTTTATTCAATTCCACATTTAAAAAAACATGGTTGGGAATCGACATTCCAAAGAAATGCAGACTTGCCTAATTTAATTAAAAAACAAGGACAAAGAGAGCGTAGGGAATATAAAAAACTGTTGAAACAACAGCGAGAATATATTTTATCGAAAGGAGATAAAGGCAATAATATTGTATGTTTGCATTGTGGAAATATTTGTCCTACAGATGAAGATTTTATACATAAAATGGACTGTGATGGCGAAGATTGGGATTTAATTCCTACGAAAGAACCTATTAAGATTGAAATTTAAAAGAATAAATTTAAGAGTGAATTACATACATAATTCACTCTTTTTATTTACAATTAAGGCATTTACTAGATTAACCGTAGTCGGAAACTCTAAAAGCCATATTATTCATAGGAATGACCGCATTTACCGCAAAAACCGATGTGTAATATTGTTCTTTGCTTAATTGCTGAAAACCTTTAAAATCAACAAATTTTTTCAGCAGTCCCTTTTTGGTCCCTTTTTTGCAAAATTTGCTCATTTTTTAGAAAATTCAAAAGGACGCAAACGCACTAAAAAAGAGCCTTTTGAGGCTCTTTTAAAATTAGGAGGAAGTGGGATTCGAACCCACGGAACACTCGCATGTTCGACGGTTTTCAAGACCGCTCCGATCAACCACTCCGGCATTCCTCCGAAAGTTACTTTAAATAATATCAAAAACAAAATATTAAGTAAAGAACTTTTAGTTATTTATTTGCTTGAAGGCGTATTTAGTGCCTTTACAACTTTATCTGTTATATCTATGCCGCCAAAGAATATAACCGTTTTTTCTACGACTGTGTCTATTTTATTAGATATTGCAACTTGTTTTATGGCATTTTTTATTGCAGCATCTATTTCAGCTTCTTTTTTCTCTTTTAATTTTAAATAAGCTTCTTGTTTTTTAGCAAGCTCTTTTGCTGTTGCTTCTTCAAAATTCTTGCGCTCAAGAGGAGTTGAAAGTTTTTTGTATTCTCTTTCTTTATCCAGACTGTATCTTTGAATTTCTGTGTATTTATCTGAAATTTCATTGCTTACAGTTTTAACTTTTGAATAGTTGTCAACAATTTTATCGAAATCTACAACTCCGATTACTTCTGCATTAGCTGTGTTAAAAAGTGTTAGTGCAAATAATGCTGCTGATAAGCTTAAAAGTTTTTTCATACATTCTCCTTCTTTTATAAATTAATTATATCATATTTATTTTTTTTAGTATAATTTTAATATTAAAGGAGTTTAATAAGAACAAAAATGAGCAGAGATTATCAAAAAAGAAGTCCTAAAGAATATAATTTATTTAGAGGTATAATGCAGTGGATTACCTGTACATTAGTGTATGGGATGTATTTTAGAGTTGCCTTTAATTTAAAAATAGAGGGAAGAGAAAACGTACCAAGAAAGGGCTTTTATATTGTTGCATCTAATCATACAAGTGCAATTGATCCGTTTCTAATTATATATGCTCTTCAACGTAATGTAGCTTACATGGCAAAAGTTGAGCTGTTTAGAAACAGAGTTGCTCGTTTTTTTCTGAATATATTAGGTGCTTTTGCGGTTGATCGTTCTAAGCTTTCTGTTTCAACCATAAAAACAGTGCTCGGATTAAAACAGACAAACTGGTGTTTAGGTATTTTTCCTCAAGGCACTCGTGAAACAGACGGGAATTTAGACAATGTAAATAAAGGTTTTGCCAGTTTTGCAAAGACTTTAAAATGTGATATTTTACCTGTTGCGATAACCGGAATGACAAAAGACCAAAGAAAAATTTTTAGAGGTCAAATGAAAGTAAAAATCGGAAAACCGATTCCGTATAATGATGATATTGATGAAATGATTTCTGTATGGAGTAAAACCATAGTTGAATTATCGGAAGGAAAAAGATAGATGAGTGATAAAAAAATTAACTATGCGCAAAGAAAAGCTTGTGATTTTAATATTTTAACCAGACTGTATCAGTATTATGCGCTTTATATTTTGTTCTTACCTTTTTTTGGTACGCTATTCTACAAGTTTCATATAAAAAGAAATAAGAATATTGAAAATAAACCTTATATTATCGCTCCAAACCATATTTCGTATATGGATGTTTTTATTGTTAATTATGCCTTTGGACGTCCGTTAGCATATATGGCTAAACAAGAATTATTTAAAACCGATACATGGGGGCAAAGATATATAACAAGAAATGTTCTCAGGCTGGGAGGGTTTGCGGTTAATCGTGAAAAAGTAGCGCTTTCAACCATAAAATCTGCAAAAGAAGTATTGAAAGCTAATTTTAATCTTTGTATTTTTCCTCAGGGCGGCATCAGAAAGAATAAAACAATTGAAAATATAAATACAGGTTTTATTTATTTTGCAAAAACAAATAAAGTTGATATTGTTCCTATTGCAGTGTGTGGACTTGAATCATATAATTGGAAATTATTTAATAAAAAAGATGTGTATATAACTGTTTGCGATCCTATATCATATAAACTTTCAGATGATGAAATTATAAACGAATGGGCTAAAAGAATTTCTGAGGCTACCGGATATGATAATAAGATAAGTAAGTAGTCCATGGCAAAATATATATTTTAGAGGTTTTGTACTTTTGGATGAAAAAATACACATAAGGTAAAATTTTGCTGATTAATAGATCATACTCGACATTAACAAACATAGTGAATATTGTTCAAAACCCATCTCTTCCTGTTGGTACTCTTATTGAAGAGATTCCTTGTGATATTGGCAGAGCCGGTGAAGGATATAAACGAGGCGGGATTATTGAAGGCGCAGAAAAACTTAGAAGAGAGGTTTTTGCTGCGATAATTTGGCTTTTTGGCATGCCTGTTTTTCGTTTTCTTGGTGACAAAGTATTTGAAAACTTATTTAAAATACCTATGAACATTGATTTTTCGAATGCTAAAGAAGGAAATGATGCAATCGGCAATTCAATTCGATATCTAAGAGACGGGATAAAAAATTCTGCCACTCCGGATGTTTCAGAATTAAGCAAGTATGGTAAAAAAATTACCGATAATTTAAAGAACATTAATACTGAAGATATCATAAAAAAAGTTTCTTTTGCTAAGAAATTTACTTCAATATCCGCTCTTATCTTAAATTGTCTTGCAATGGGAGTTATTTTACCTAAGTATAATCAAATGCTCACAAGGCGAAAATTGGAAAAAATGAATAGAAATAAGACTCTTTTAAATAATATAAAATTTGATGATTATAAAGAAAAAAC
>CALVAW010000054.1 GCA_944325655.1 Candidatus Gastranaerophilales bacterium | reverse complement strand
AAATATTTATTTTTCATTAATGCTGCTAAATTACCCTTTTGAATAATACTTTTATTTAAAATATTACATTATAATTCCCCATAATGCAACTTTAAATTAGATTTATTTAATTTTTCTTATTTATAATAAGTTTTTTTTGCGTTCGAATTAAAACTAAAATAAAAAAAAAGGAGAAATATGCAAAATTTGAATGCAAATAAACTCAAAAAATTTATTGGAGAAAAAATCAAACATTATCGAAAGAAAAGAGGCCTGTCGCAAGCTGAACTGGCTGAGCTCATTAATATCGAGGTAAAAAGTCTTTCAAGAATTGAATCGGGACACAATTATCCACAATGCGAAAATCTAATCGCAATTGCACGTGCATTAAATGTTTCTCCTTGGCAGTTCTATTTTTTTGATGAACAAAAAAATCTTGAACTAATGAAAAAAGAGATAACAGCATCACTTAATACTGACGAAACAAAAATTCCAAAATTATACCAATATTTAAAGATTATTGAATAAATATAGTCTGTTCTCTATCGGGACCGACACTTATTATTGTTATCTTTGTACCTAATATTTCTTCTAATTTTTTTAAATATAATTTAGCATTTTGAGGCAATTCATCATAAGTTCTACATTTTGTGATATCGGATAACCAACCTTGACAAGTCTCGTAAACAGGTTCAAAATCCTTGTGTGTATATACATTTGTAGGATAATATTTTATTATTTCACCTGTTTTTTTATTTTTATAAGCAACTGCAATTTTAATTTCTTTAAAACTATCCAAAACATCGAGTTTTGTCAGAGCTATTTCGGTTAATCCGCCTACAAGAACCGAATATTTAGCACTTATTGCATCAAACCAGCCGCAACGACGAGGTCTTCCGGTAGTAACACCAAATTCGCCACCAATTGTACGTAATTTTTCGCCATCATCATCCAATGATTCCGTAATAAAGGCACCCTCTCCAACCCGAGTCATATATGCTTTAAAAACACCCACAGCCCTTTGTATAGCACTAACACCCATTGATGCACCAATTGCTGCTCCGCCTGCAGTAGGACTTGAACTTGTTACATAAGGATATGTTCCGTAATCAATATCCAACATAACCCCTTGAGCCCCTTCAAAGAGTATTGTTTTGTTTTTTAAAATATCAGATAAATTATCTTCCCATTTAAAATCAACATAAGGAGCAAGAATTTTTCTATATAATTCACATTCCTTTAAAATATCCTCTTTAGAATACGGTTTTAAATTATAAACAAATTCTAATTCCCTATTTTTTTTAGGCAAAATAATATCCAATTTTTTTGACAAAATTTCAGGGTGAAATAAATCCTCTACTCTTATTCCGCAACGATTATATTTATCTGTATATGTAGGACCTATTCCTTTTTTTGTTGTCCCGATTTTATTTTCTTTAAGATTATTTTCACTGTATCCATCAATATCTGTATGATATTTCATTGTTATATGAGCAAGAGGAGAAATTTTAAAACAATTTTTAAATCTTTCTATACTTACACCTTGAGATACAATATCATTTATTTCTTTTTCCAAATCGTCAGGTTTAATTACACATCCCGCACCAAGCATACAAATTTTATTCTCATATAAAATACCGGAGGGAATCAGATGAAAAGCATATTTTTTACCATCTGCCACAACTGTATGCCCTGCATTGGAGCCTCCTTGAAATCTTGTTATAAAATCAGCCTCTTTTGCTAAAATATCAGTTATTTTAGCCTTTCCTTCATCTCCGAATTGAGCTCCCACTACAACAGTATTTTTCATAACTTCCCCTTGATATTGTCGCAATATTAAACAACCTATTTATTTTACTATAAAAAATTTTATAGTAAAATAAAGCTATGCTTAAAATTTATAATACTTTAACAAATACTTTAGAAGAATTTCATCCTATTAAAGATAATGAAGTTAAAATGTACGTTTGCGGTCCTACTGTATATGATAATGCGCACTTGGGACATGCAAGATGTTATATAACTTGGGATACATTATACAGATATTTAAAATTCAAAGGATACAACGTTACATATTGCAGAAATGTAACCGATGTTGATGACAAAATTTTAAAAAAAGCTGATGACCAAGGCGTTGAACCATCAGATATAACCGATAAATACTATAAATCATTCGTGGAATCCATGAAAAACTTAAATTGTCTAAAACCGGATATAGAACCTCGAGCTACAAAAACAATCGGCGAAATGATTGCAATGGTAAAAAAGCTTGAACAAGAAGGCTATGCATATTCAATTGATGGCGATGTATATTTTAGAGTTGAAAAATATAAAAAATATGGTGAGTTATCTTCTCAACCAATCAAAGATTTGTTAAATGGGGCAAGAGTTGAAGCAAATGACAAAAAAGAAAATCCTCTGGATTTTGCATTATGGAAAAAAGACGAACTCCACGGCTATAATTCGCCTTGGGGCAAAGGAAGACCGGGTTGGCACATAGAATGTTCAGCTATGAGCAAAAAATATTTAGGTAATACAATAGATATCCATGCAGGCGGAGCAGATTTGGCTTTTCCTCATCATGAAAATGAACGTGCTCAATCCGAATGTGCAAACGATTGTACATTTGCAAAATACTGGATGCATAACGGATTTGTTACAATCAACAAAGAAAAAATGTCAAAATCATTAAATAATTTTTTAACAATAGATGATGTTTTAAGAAAATATGATTCAAATGCTATTCGCTTGTTTATTTTGACAAATCATTACAGAATGCCTGTTGAATTTA
Source organism: Candidatus Gastranaerophilales bacterium (assembly GCA_944325655.1). Lineage (GTDB taxonomy): Bacteria > Cyanobacteriota > Vampirovibrionia > Gastranaerophilales > Gastranaerophilaceae > RUG14156. The sequence continues at coordinate 1,391 of CALVAW010000054.1, read as the reverse complement.
ATGATTTAGCTTTATCCTCGGCAGCAAACGGAGCAAAACGTTTAATCAATTCAGTTGCGGGTTTTGAAGTAAAAAATGAATATGACAAAAAAGCAATTGAAGAATTTGAATCTGCAATGGATGATGACTTAAATACATCAAAAGCTTTAGCGATATTATTTAACTTGGCGGATAAAATCAAAAAAAATGACAATGCTCAAATCATGGCGAATACTCTTGTATATTTAGGTTCGGTACTTGGTTTTGATTTTTCTTTAGCAAACAAGGAAATTTCTTTTGAAGAATTAAGAGAAATAGTTAAGCCTTTATATGATGAATTTAATATAGATAAAAATTCAGATCCCAAAGAAACAATTCAAAAAATTATTGAAATCAGAAAACAAGCAAGAAATGATAAAAACTGGGCTAAATCTGACGAAATAAGAAATACTCTTTTAAAATACAAAATTCAACTTAATGATTCAAAAGAAGGTACAACTTGGCAAATTCTTTAGAAACAGCTCTTTATGTTGTTGCAACTCCAATAGGCAATCTTGAAGACATTACCTTAAGAGCTCTGAATATTTTAAAAAATGTTGAATATATTGCAGCAGAAGACACCAGAAACACTGCTATTTTGCTTGAAAAATATTCTATAAACACGAAATTAGTAAGTAATCATAAATTCTCGGAAGCTAAAAAAGTTGATTTCTTTATAAATTTATTAAAAGAAGGCAATTCAATAGCTCTTGTATCAGATGCGGGAACACCTTTAATATCAGACCCCGGAGAAATTTTAGTAGAAAAAGTTTTGGAAGAAGGTTTTAAAGTTATACCTATATCAGGAGCAAATGCTGCTATAACATTGCTTTCGGCAATACCAAGAAAAAAAGAAGATTTTAAATTTATCGGTTTTATTCCAAGGAATAAAAATCAAATAATTCAAACAATAAACGAAAATGTAACCGAAAATTTAATTTTTTACGAAAGCCCGAGCAGATTATTGCAAACCTTGCAAATCATTGAAGAATTTTATCCGAATAAAAAAATTGCAATCGGCAGAGAATTAACAAAAAAATTTGAAGAAATTAAAATTGATAAAATAATTAATATTATAAACTACTATAAAAACAATACTTTAAAAGGTGAAATAGTTTGCATGTTATATGCGGATAAAAAAACAGTAAATGAAAATCTAACTTCAGAAATAATGAAACTAAAAAAACTAAACCTAAAAGATAAAGAAATTGCAAAAATCTTATCTGTACTTTTTGAAATAAATAAAAATGATATTTACGAATTATGCTTAAATATTAAATAAAATGGGGTATATTAATACCCCTAACTAAAACACAAAATAATATGAAATTTATTCCATTTCAGTAACACAGCGGACAGAAAGGGCGCCTGAA
>CALVAW010000053.1 GCA_944325655.1 Candidatus Gastranaerophilales bacterium | reverse complement strand
CTTGGCTCTCGTGAAATGTTCTTCCAATTTTTGAATGGCACTTTTATTACCGATATTCAAAAAGCAGCACAGTTCTTATTTCTAATAACACGTTCTTTTGGTGGTCGTGGTGATACTTTTGGAACTGTAAAAAAATCCTGTGGGGGAGCTTCAAAATCACAACGCAATATTTTAACTAAAATTGATGCAATTCACGAACGCCTTGATAAAGTTATGATTGAGAATCGAGATTTTGAGAAATTAATCAAACAATATGACTTTGAAGATGCATTTTTCTATTGCGACCCACCTTACACTTCAGGTTGTGGTTATGCTGTAACCTCTACAACAGACTTTGACCACGAGCGTTTAAGAGATGTTTTAAAAGACATCAAAGGTCGTTTTCTTCTTTCATATGATGATTCTCCAAAAGTCCGAGAATTATATAAAGGGTATGAAATGATTGAAGTTGAGAGACAAAACGGGATCAACAACAGAGAAGGCACTAACAGAGCTAATAAAGTTTATAAAGAACTTTTGATTGCAAATTATCCTATTAAAGAATTATTTAAAAATGAGTGAACCCATAGAAATCAAAATTGATAATCAAGAAGTTCAAGAAAGACTTCTTAACTTGGCAAAACGAAGCGAAAACCTACGACCATTGATGAAGAATATCGCAGGTGTTTTCGCATATTCAACTGAAGAAAACTTTAAAAAAGAGGGCAGACCTGATAAGTGGACAGATTTGGCAGAATCAACGAAAAAACAGAGAACGAAAACAGGACATTATCCTGGACAAATTTTACAGGTTTCAGGTCAACTGGCATCATCAATAAGTACATATTATGACAATGATTCTGCCGTTATTGGCTCAAATCTTGATTATGCAGCAATTCACCAACTTGGAGGTCAAGCTGGGAAAAATCAATCTGTGACTATACCTGCAAGACCTTATTTACATTTAAAAGAAGAGGATTTTAATGAAATAATGACTGATTTATCAAAACATTTAGGTGCTCCGTGAAAGATTATTTATGCACTTTTTCTTATTTTATTTTTAACTTGGTCAAAAATATTAAAACCTTCTTCATCTTTTTTTACAGCCATCAAGAATAAACAACTGCCGTTGCTTGTTTTTTCCCATAACTTTCCTATTAAATCTTTATTTTTGGTATCTTCATTAGTTGCTAAGTGGTCTCCTTTGTACTCAACAACAAGGATTCTGCCATCTTTCAATTTTGCAACAAAATCTGGATAAAATCTTCCATTTGCCATTGGTAGATAAAATGAATATTGATGTTTTTCAATATTTCTTACCCAATATTCAACCTCATCTAGCATATCTATTGCTCTTGCACAATCTGCTTCTTCCTTGTTTAATTCTGCAACTTGTGAAAAATAATGCTTATTAAATTCTGTACCTCTATAAGCATTTATAGGAATATATTGTTTTCCGCTAAAATCTATAGAATAGTTAAAATCTGTTTTTAATTGAGCATCAACAGAAAACAAGGTTCTTTGCATGCCTGACTTTTCAGCCAATCTTTTGAGGTCATTTATTTTTTCCTTAATAGCATCTTTTAAAATAAATTTTGTTCTTAACAGGTCATTAAAAGATAGCTGTCTATCCATAGTTAAATATTCTAAGACTTGTCTTACGAACTGAACTTGCACGTGTTGAGCTATCATATCATTTGGAATCTGCTGAGTAATCCATATTGCAAGTTTTGGTATAGTCCAATCTGTATGCGTTTCTGTTAAATCAAGAGCAAAAGTTTCTTGCAAATATTTATCAACAATACTATTTCCTTTTAAATCGATAGAATATACAGCCCCTTCTTTTTGTAGTCTAAACTCTCCTTCTGTTAAAGTTGCAGGATAATCTAGTAACCATTTACTACCAGCATCAAGGAAATATTCGTCATAATCACAAGTCCAATCATCATCTATAAACAAAGTTAATTGTGGAACTTTAAAAGCTTTATTTTCTTGAGAAGGATATTTTCTTTCATATACAACTTGATTTCTCAACTCGACTCTTAAATTAACTGATACAGCTTTTCTTTCTGCAATAGGAGTCGCTTGAATTATTTTTTCTTCCAATTCTGGAGTAATAATTTCGTCTGTGTTAATTAAAACCTCATCACCAATAGGAGTGCTGACAACTTCTATTTTCTTCTTTTCCTCTTCTGTAAATTTGCTTATATCAAATTTTGAAACATTTAATTTAAGAGGTTTCTTTTCGCTAGAACCACCAAGAGTAACAGGCAATCTTGTTTGTATTGAATCCGGGACTTCATCTTCTTCAAATCCCATTTCAACCAATCTATCTTTTAATTGAGCAACGCCATTTTGCCATGAATCATTTGATACAAAAGCATATGCTTTATTTAATTCATCTTGAGTTCTTGTCTGTGCGTAAGGCATTCTAAGCACTCTACCCAATAATTGTTCAATATCTTTAGCAGAATGTCTTTGAGCAACAGAGCAAAATACATAAGCAAAAGAGCAATCCCAACCTTCTTTTAAAGCTTCAACAGTAATTACATATTCAATTTTACAATTCGGGTCAAATATATCTATTCCATCAAGCTCTTTTTGCTCACCTGTAGCAATGGCAATTTTGGACTCTTCAATATTCTCTTGTTCCATCAAATATTTCTTAATTACATCAACAGTAACTTCCCTATCCTTGCTTTCAGCTTGTATTAATAAAATTGGTCTAATATATTTACTGTCATTTTTTGCATAGTCATCTAAAGACTTTCTAGCTAGAACACTTGCACTTAAAGACTCTTGCCAAGTTTGGTGAACAGTTAAAATAATAGGGAGCTTAATCATCTCTTCAACTTTTAATTCCATTGCACAAACCCTATGTAATACATTAGAATTTGAAGCTGGAGTTGCAGTATATTCAATAATACAAGATGGATTTACCCTATTTAGTGTTTCATAAGCTAATTTAGTAGAGTTATTGTGAGCTTCATCTGCAATAACTATTGGTCTATATACATTTAATAGGTTAGCAAATGAATATTTAATCTTACCTTTATCAACTCCATCTTCTATTTTTTCAAGATTTTCCATATTTTGAACATTAGGAATCTTGGCAAAATGAGGCTCTAAATTTTCGTTATGGGCATAAATTCTTCTTGCATTTGTATCTGTAATTTTAAATGTTTGAAATGTTGATACAAAAACACAACATTTACTTGCAATATCTTGAGGTCTTAAATTTGTATAGTCTTCTATGTCAAAGACCAAAACTTCACCCCCAAAAGCTTTTTCTAATACTTCCCTATTGGGATGTCTTGGATTTTTTAATGTTTCAATAGTTTGAGTTTTAATTGTTGTAGTAGGGCAAAACCACAGTACAATAGGAGTTTCTGTTTCAAGATATGTGGAAGATGCTATAGAAATACTATTCGCAGCTAAATAAGTCTTACCACCACCAGTTGGTAATCTCAAGCAAACATATGGTACATCTTCTAATCCCTTGATTTTATTATATCCATATTGAGGATAAAACTCACGAAATGCACCATCTGCACCCTTAAATCTTGTTAATTCAAGGTATTTTTGCAGTTTATCTAAAGTTGTTTTCTGATATTCTTTTAGTTGAAACATTAATATCTACCCCTATATTCAATAGTGCCATCATCGTTAAATACAACACTTTTTAATTGCTTTTCTGTAATAATCCTATCAATTTTTTTATCAATTGACTCAACTTTCAACAAGGCTTTATCTTCAATTTTTACAAACTCAGGAATATGAGTAACTTTGTGTCTTATTTCATAATCCAAACGATAAACCTCAATATACTCACCGTAAAATTCTAAAAATACTTTTTCATCAAAGGTATAACAGCCTCTACATACTCCATCTGAGTCAGGAGGGTTAAATGTTTTGCCATTTGCAATCTCTGAAATATATTTATACAAAGTGCCATCTTCTCTATAAAGTCGATTAGTTGCTTCATAAGTATCACAAACTTTATACCCGTGCTTTTTTAAAACATCTTGAATTTTTTCAGTGTCCATAATAGGAATAAGTTTTGAATTATCGTGGTCAATTGTTATCATATCAAGATTTATACATACTGACATTATTAAGCCTTCAGTATCATTATCATTACTTGGTCTAATTAGGAATAATTCAATTTCTTTAGCATTTGGATTAATTTTAGTTGATTCAGCATACTGAACAGTTGGTTTTGTAAATCCTGTTGCAGAAGCCAAAATACCAGCATTTATGTCTAA
>CALVAW010000052.1 GCA_944325655.1 Candidatus Gastranaerophilales bacterium | reverse complement strand
AACATTTGTATGTTTTATTATTTCATCAATTGATTTCTTCAAAACCGCTGTTTCTTTTATGATTTTCTTGCTGTTTAAATAGTCTAGAATTTCTTGAATATCAAGCGGTTGAATTTCTTTCATTTTAAGATTGCCTATCAAAACATTTAAATCTTCCACGATTTTGGTATTTCTAACAACTGATGTTTTGGAGTCCTTTTGTTCGCTTCTTCTTAACCATTTTAAAGAGAATTCTTTAAAAGTTATTTCTTGTTTGTTGCGAAGAAATGCTTGTTTTTGCTCTGTAATTTTGTTTCGCACTTCATTTTCAAAGTTTACTGCAAAAGCATTTAATCTTCTTCTATTCTCGTTTTCAGTTATGCCTTGCTCACGAGTATATGTTTTGTAGAATATCTTTTGCTTTGAGTCCTTAACATAAACTTGAATGTCGTAAACTTCTGTTCCATCTTTTTTAATTCTTGGTTTTTTAGGTATACTTGCCATATTATCTTTCTCCTTTTTGTAAATAGTTTAGAAGGTCATCAAAGTTGACTAAAACTTTGTTTCCAGCAGTTAGAGAAAGAACTTTTTTAGAATTGCAAAGACAGCGAATAAAATAGGTAGATATGCAAGTGTTTGGGTCTATCTCCTTTAATTCTTTTATCGTAGCATTGATTGTTCTATATCTTGCAGAGTTTTCACTTATCTTTGGAGTATCGCAGTTTTGTGTTTCGTTTTGTTTCCTTATGGTTGAATCTATAAATGAACGCATAAAAAGAAACCCTCCTTTTAAATTTAATTTGGGCTTCTTTTTGGTTGCACTCACGCACGAAAGAAAAAGACAGCTAAAAGCTTTCGATTTAATTACTATAAAAATATTAAATACTTGCTTTAGCTGTCTGTTGACTGTGCTGATGCTATTTATTAAAAACTGAAGCTGCCTGTTGGCTTTGCTAATGTTGAAAGTATTATAACACATTTTTAACAAAAAGCAATCAATTTGATAAAGATTTTTTAAATTTTTTTGAGAACTAAAAAAGACATTCCTTAAGAGAATGCCTTTTGAACTAAAATCTTGAATTGTTATCATTTGTGAAATTACTTGTTTCATAGCAATATTGTAGTATAAGCATTTTACAAAGTAAAGTGCAGCGACCTAAAAAATCAAAACTTTTTACTTTTCTTCGTTCGTTTTTTCTTCTTGCTTTTGCTTTTTGTTTTTCTTAAAGTGCATAACTAACATTACGATTGACAAAACAAGTGAAGCAATAATAATGATTGCTAAAATAGGAACAACTGCTGTGTCAAAAGCAAGTAGGGTTTTGTCTCCTATACTTTCGCTATTCACACTGCTTGCCACTGTGATAACAAACAAAATTAGCAAAATCATTTGCGAAAGATTGACCCATTTCATATTTTTACCTCCTTTTAATTTATTTTGATTATATTAAAGCAAAATACGGATGTAAAGCCTTGCGACCTAAACTCTTTTTGGTTTCTCAAATCTTTGCTTGGCGGTGTCTTCTTCTTTTTATGGTATATTTTATTGATTTGATACAAATCAAGTAAGCAACCATAAAGCAACGAGGGCAAACGATAAATTGCTTAATATTTGTTTCCGTTTAGCCTTTCCCAACGGTCATAAAGGTTGTCGTCTTGGCTATCAAATTTGAAAACTCCAAAACCGCTTCCAAGTTGTCTTGCTTGTTCTTCGCTGTGTCCAACTCTTTGTAATAGTAAAATACCAAGAGGTGTTAAAAAGTATTCTTTGTTCTCAAACATTACTGTTCTTTCGCCACACACTGTTGCTTTATATTGTGGGTCAAGAGTGAATTCTATAATATCTCCATTTTTTATGCCCATACTATAAAAAGTTTTTCGTGGAGCTTTCTTTCCGTGTTGTTTTTCCGTTGTTATTTCAGTAGCTATTTTTTCATTGTAAATAATTTCAGCGTCATCAATAAGACTTGCAATATCTTTCATAATTGAAACCGCATCTTCTGGTTCAATATTAAAAAATTCTCTTTTGGGGTTGATGCGTTTGTCTGGTGCAAGTTTACCAATAAGTCTATGTATCATATGTTCTGCTTGTTTATATTTAGCAGTTTTTAATACTGCATACATTTCAAAGGGCAAGGGAATTCCTGTTGCTTGTGAAAGTTCCCAAATTCTTCTATCTAAATTGTCTGTTTGTCCAATCTTTACCCAATTTTCTTTGAAACAAGGGTTGGTTAAAATATAAACAAAACCTTTCTTTTCCATAAAATAAAAGTGCCTCCCAAACGGAAGGCACAGTCTATCCAAGAACAAACCTTCCAATTGTTGCGACACAATTGAACCCAAAGGGTGTGGAAGAATTTGTATGAATAGCAAAAAAATCTTTCACTCTTTGGGTATAAATTATTCAATTGTGTCGCAACTTTATGATAGCACTTTTTTAATTAAAAAGTCAAGAAAAGTAATTTATGTTCTTAAATTTTTACTTTTCTTGAATATTGACAATTAGGGTCTCTGTTTATTATTAATATTATTTGTAGTGGATTGATTCTTAATATTATTTCCAACTATTTCTTTACAGCTTTGATTTAATGTTTTTCCCCTATTATTTGATGATTGATTTAAAGTTTTACCATCATTTAACTTTTTTGTTATCATAAAATTAATCCTCCTTAAAACTATATGTAACGTTGTTGAGATAATAATTGATACAATTATAAGAAAGTCTTATCCCTTCAAAATTGACCTCTAAGTCTAAATTTGTCACAATGTCTATCATACTTACAAGTTGCACTGATATATTTAATATCAATTCATCATTTTGAATTAAATTTTTTAATTTTTCCACACAGTCTTTTCCAGTAAAAACCAGCTCCATTGAATAAGTATCTTTACCGCTTTGAACGACATTGGTTTGAATATTATCATTTAAAACAAAATTTAATTCTTCAAATCCAGTGTTTTTATTAGCTGATAAGCTTGTAATTTTTATTTTATTTAAAGGATAGTTTGTACTTTTATAAAACAAAGTGATTGATAAATAATTCTCATCAATTTTATCTTTTTCGTGAGCAATATAATAATTACAACTCATATTCTTTGAATTATTAATGAAATTTTTATTTGAACCGGAGTGTATTTTACAGTTAAATGTTAACAATATATTAGAATACTTTTCGTTGCGTGTTTTTTGATTTTCATTTTTAATTGTCCAAGCAACACCGCCCAAAGTTAGGACTCCACCACAAACAGCAGCAAAAACACTTATTATACTATTGAATAAAATGTTAGTTGCATTCGCTGATTTATCATAAAAAATTTCATAAATGAAAAATGCCCACAAAACTAATGTAATCAAAATAGCAATTATAAAAATATAAAAATACTTATAAGGTTTCTTTTTTAAATCAGTGTTAAAAAATGCGGTGTATAAAATTGAAATTGTCCAAACTATACATAATATACCCAAAGTAATTCTATAAACTATTGATAACCAGCCTGTCTCTTTATTAATAGAAAACTTTTCTAGTATTAACAAAACTGTCGATAATAATAAAGAAATTGACAAAACTTCAAATTTATTTCTTAAAAGTTTTGAATCTATAATCATTGAACCAATCGTAGTCGCAAGCAAAGTAACATTAAAAATTATAGTAAAAGCAAGTAAAATGATTGAATTTGAAATATCAATATTCCAAATAAATAAAATGAGTAAAACATTCACCATTGCACCTAAGAAAAAGAAAGGAATTGAACTTAATTTATCATAAATATTTCTTTTATCAATTTTATTTATTTTCTTTTTTAAGACAATATAAAATATTGTTAACATAACAATCAAAATAGAAGCTATACAAGTATATATTATTGATAACCACAATTTGTCGTAGGTGCTAACAACAGCTGAAACAAACAAATTGGGGATTAAAAATAAGAATATTGACCAAAAAACATACTTTGTATTTTTTCGTATTCTTGCTTCTTTTTCTTTTATTTCTAGTATCTCATATAATTCTTTTAATGACTTATTGGTTGATAAAAATTCTTCAAAGCTTAAATTTGTGATATTGATAAGTTTATTATATGTTTTTTTTGCTTCAATTTCCATATCATTAAATTTTGTTTTTAAGTCTGCGTCACTATTTGCATTAAACAACTTATAAAAAATTGTCTTATCATCAACGTTTTCAAATATAATGTTAACCTTTTTAAAAAGAGCAAGATCGGTTAATGCTGAATTAATAATCTTTTTTAGGCTTTCATCACTACTAATTTGTTCTTTTGTTTTTTCATAAGCAAGAAAAAGTTCTTTTTTAAGTTTTTTAACTTCTCTTAATGAAATGTTTAAATCTTTAAGTGCTTTATAGTTTATTTCTTCCATATCAAACCTCTTTTATATTTTAACATATTTTTCTTGTAAAAGGTTAATTTCTGATAAAAAATAAAAAAATAAATAATCTATAGTTCAACTGTAGTAGCATAAACTAGTAGATAAATATATTAAAACTATATATTTTGTGGTTGCAATGGGGGTAGCAACGAGTAAATCTGTAGTTCTAACTAGTATAGACAACATATAGACAACATATAGAAGCCCCTTGTTTTCAACAAGAGGCTTGCAAGTAATTACTTCTCTTTTTTTTCTCTTTTTTATGCACCTTGTTTTACTTACAAGGCGCATATAACAATCATTTGTATTCAGGTGTCTACAAGTAGCGTGCAAATAATAACTAATCTCTATTTTAGTTTCTTGCTCCTTGTTGCTAACGCCAATTTTTGGGGTTGTTATTTTCAGTATAATCTGCAATATATTTAAGCCATTCTAAATCCAGTTTATACCATCTAAGTTTGTTTTGTGGAATGTATGGGTGCGTTCTTAAAGTGGTTTCAATAAACATATTCTCACTTAAAAATTTTATGCTGTTTTGAATTGCTTTTCGCCCAAGTCCATATTTATCCCAGCGAGATTGTGTCATATAGAACCATTCGTGTGGGTTCTTACTTCCATTTGTAATAAAGAATTCATTTTGCAGTGCACAATAGACATCGGCAATATTTCTTGCTTTAACTCTATTCATTTTGCTTTTTGACATTGCTGTGATATACTTATAAAAGAATTGAAACACTCCAATAGGCTTTATTGCTGCTCCGCTTTGTTTTTGAATTGACATAAACAAGTCTCTTGCTTGCTCGTGTGGTAGTTTCATTTCTTGTGTGTTTTCAATTTGTTGATTATTCATAATTTTTGCTCCTTTTTATTTTAATTTTTAAAAGGACAAAAAACTATTTCATCAATAATTTATCAATAGTTTTTTATGAAAATTATTGCAAAATGCAAAAGTTATTGAACGAAATCATAAAATCAACCAAACAAAACCCAAAAACCATTAAACAAAATGTAAGTTATTACAAAGTTTGTTCAAGCCCCTCAGGTAGAGTGAGCCCTCCTAAGGCTTTGTTCTGGGTTCGAGTCCCGGCGGGGTCACCAAAAAAGAGCATCTTATTGCTCTTTTTTTTATTT
>CALVAW010000051.1 GCA_944325655.1 Candidatus Gastranaerophilales bacterium | reverse complement strand
TTATTTATGTTTTCTCCAACCTCTGTGTGGTTTGGGTCCTTTTTTCTTGCATTCAGGTTTATGTTTATGTTTTGGACCGTGACAATTTGGTTTAGGGGGATGAGGTTTATGATGGTGAACATAATGTTCATCTGATTTTTGATAATATATTTCTGTATTGTCTTTTCTTAAACCAAACCAAGTAAACGCTTTTGTTTCGGTCTGTAGAAAAATTGATAATATAAAAATACTGATAAATAAACCGAATAATTTTTTAACCATAAAACCTCCAAACTCAACTGAGATTATTTTCTTATGATGATTTGTGCTTGTCAATTATTTATTGCAGATTTATTAAGCATTGCATAAGTTTATTATTGAATTAATATCCTGCAAGATTAAATTTTCATCTAAACGGCAATTTTGGTATATTTTTTCTATTGAAATTCTGTCCGTAAATTCTTTTTTGCCTCCGTAATTTAGTACTTTTATGTCGCTGGGACCATAAAAGCTTGCAATTTTCTCTCCAAAACCGCCTGATAAAATACCGTCTTCAAGAGTGATTATCAGTTTATGATTTTCTTTCAGTTTATTTAGTAATTCAATGTCTAATCCCGTAATAAATCTGGGATTTATTACTGTAGGTTTTATATTTAAATTTTCTTCAATTTTTTTAGCTGTTTTAAATGCAAGCGGCAAGAAATTTCCAAGTCCTAAAATTGCTATTTCTTCACCATTTTGTTCAATTTTGTATTTATTTAATATTGAATAGTCGGTTTTATCATCTATACCTGTTGAAACAAGTTCTATATTGGGTACTCTTATTGCCGTAGAATATTGATTTTGTTTAACTGACCAATCAAGCATTGCAAGATATTCCTCTTTATTTGTCGGAGCTAAATATACAAGGTTTGGAATATTGCTTAATAAAGGTATATCAAAACAAGTAAGATGAGTTGCATCCGCATTTGATAATCCGCTCCAATAAACAAGAATTGTTGCGGGAGAATTATTCAAGCATAGATCTTGAGATATTTGGTCATAAGCTCTTTGTATAAAAGAGCTCATAACGGCTAAAATTGGTTTTGCTCCGTTTTTTGCAAGTCCTGAAGCAAATGCAATTGCATGTTCTTCTGCTATTCCGACATCAATGTATTGGTTTTTAAGTGTTTCCCTAAAATGCTTGTTAAAACCGCATACTCCCGGAGTCGCAGGAGTAATGGCCACAATAGAGGGGTCTTTTTTTGCTTCATTAAGTATATAATTTGTTGTAATATTTGTATAATTTTCTTTTTCTGCTGCCGGTGTTTTATAAAAATTATCCAGTGCATGCGGAACAATCCAGTGGAACATTTCCTTATTTTCTTCTGCTTCTTTTAAACCGCATCCTTTTAAAGTTTTTATGTGAATAACAGTAGGATGATTTGTGTCTTTAACTTTTTCAAATGTTTCAATTAATTTTTCAATTGAGTTACCTTCTTCAACATATAAATATTCAAATCCCAAAGATTTGAAGAAATTTAATTCGGCTTTGCCTTTTGTTTCTCTTAAGAGTTTCAAGTTTTTATACAATCCGCCTTCATTTTCAGCTATTGACATATCGTTATCGTTTACAATGATTATGATATTGCTCGTTAATGTAGCGGCGTTATCTAAGCCCTCAAATGCTTCTCCCCCGCTTAATGAGCCGTCTCCTATAAGAGCTATAATATTTCCTTTTTCATTTTTTAAATCTCTTGCTTTTGCTAGTCCCGCAGCAAGACTTATTGAAGTTGAAGTATGACCTATTTTGAATATATCGTGTTCACTTTCTTCGGGGGCAGTGTAGCCTGTAAATAAATAATATTTAGAAGGATTTATAAAGCCTTCTTTTCTGCCTGTTAACATTTTATGGGGATAGCATTGATGTGAAACGTCAAAAACAATTTTATCAATCGGCGAATTAAAAACTTTATGTATAGCAATAGTTGCTTCAACTATACCTAAATTAGGTCCCATGTGGCCGCCTGTTTCGTTGACTTTTTTTATAATTAATTTTCTCATTTCTTGTGCAAGTTCTTTCATTTCATCATTTGAAAGTTTTTGCAGGTCTTTGGGTGAGTTAATTTTATCTAAAATCATTTTTCGTCTCCATATTAATTTAAAACGCTGCAAATGCAGCGTTTATACATCTATATTTGTTGCATATACAGCATTTTGTTCAATAAAATCTCGCCTTGGAGCAACATTATCTCCCATTAACACGTCGAAAAGCTCGTCGCATAATTGAGCATCTTCAAGACTTACACGTTTAAGCGTGCGGTTTGCAGGGTCCATGGTTGTTTCCCAAAGTTGTTGAGGCATCATTTCCCCAAGACCTTTGAAACGTTGAATTTGCATACCCTTTTGACCCCTGTCTTCTATTAATTTGGATAATTGAGTAAACGAAGTAACATCAATTGCACCTGTTTCTGTTTCAAGTTTTAGTAATTTTTCTTCTTCAATCAAAAATTCACGAATTTTAGGATATGCATCTTTTAATCTTAAAAATTCTTGAGATTTAATCATGTGCGGAGTTATTAAAACCGGTTCTAAATCTCCGCCTAACTCAATTTTTAGATTAAATCTTGTGTTTTCCGGATTAGAAGTTAAAAATACTCTGTAATCTTTTGCTTCTGTTATGCCGTAATTTTCAGCATGGTCTTTAATATAGTGTGTCAGATAAGCATATATTTCTTTCATTTTTTCTTCATTTTCAAAGTCATTCGGTGTTATATTTGAACGAATTAAACCACGTATTATAACCGAAGGCATTTGGTTAATGATTGGGTTATAGAAAGATCTGTAATATTTGCCCATTTCATACATTAGCGGTTCAAGCTTGTCTTCTGTTATTGATTTTGTTTTTGATTTATTAAAAAGTTGTACTCCTTTAACGCCTCTTTCTCGAACCATTCTGTCTAATGCTCTGTCATCATATAAATATTCTGTTTGTTTTCCTGTTGTAACTTTATAAAGAGGAGGTTGTGCTATATAAACGTATCCATGGTCTAAGAGAGGACGTGCATATCTGAAAAAGAAGGTTAACATTAATGTTCTGATGTGTGCTCCGTCGACATCGGCATCTGTCATTATAACGACTTTATGGTATCTTAATTTTGTAACATCAACTTCTTCATGATTTTTTGAAATGTTTATGCCCAGTGCTTGAATCATGGTTTTAATTGAATCTGAGTTGTATATTTTATCAAGACGGGCTTTTTCAACATTTAAAATTTTGCCTCTTAAAGGTAAAATTGCTTGGAATTGTCTGTTTCTGCCTTGTTTAGCGGATCCGCCGGCACTATCGCCTTCCACTATGTACAATTCACATTTTTCTGCTTCTCTGCAAGAACAATCGGCTAATTTTCCCGGCAATGAAGAACTTTCAAGGGCCGTTTTTCTTCTGGTAAGTTCTCTTGCTTTTCTTGCGGCTTCTCTTGCTCTTTGAGCTTGCATTGTTTTTTCAATTATTATTTTTGCTGTTTTTGGGTTAAATTCCAACCATTCTTGGAATTTATCACGAATAACATCATTGACAGCCGGAGTAACCTCTGCGTTTCCAAGTTTTTCTTTTGTTTGTCCTTCGAATTCGGGATTGCTTATTTTAACTGATACGATAGCAGTCAGACCTTCTCTGACATCTTCTCCCGCAAGATTAGCATCTTTTTCTTTTAAAATATTGTTTTTCCTTGCATAATCGTTAATTACACGAGTAATACCGTTTCTGAAGCCGGTTAAGTGTGTTCCGCCGGAGTGTGTATTTATGTTATTTGCAAATGATAAAACATTTTCAGTGTATGAATCGGTATATTGCATAGCGATTTCAACATTTATGTCATCAATCATTTTTTCTATATATACCGGTTTATCAAAAAGCACATTTTTATTTTTATTCAAATGCTCTACATAACTTGCAATACCACCTTCAAAGTGGTATGTTGTTTCTTTATCGTTTTTTTCATCATGAAAAATTATTTTTAATCCTTTATTTAAAAATGCCATTTCACGAAGCCTATTGGCTATTACGTCACAATCAATTTCGGTAGTTTCAGTAAATATTTCAGGATCAGGCCAAAAATGTGTTTTTGTACCATGTTCTTCTGTCGGGCGAATTTTTTCAACTTCTGTTGTGGGTTCGCCTCTTAAATATTCTTGTTTGTGGACAAAACCGTCTCTGGCTACTTCAACTACATATTTTTCGGATAATGCATTTACAACAGATGCACCAACGCCATGGAGACCGCCTGAAACTTTATAACCGCCATCTCCGAATTTTCCTCCGGCATGGAGAACTGTATGAACAATTTCAAGAGCCGATTTTCCGCTATCCGGTTTAATATCGCATGGAATTCCGCGTCCGTTGTCTTGAACCGTAACAGAATTATCTTTATGAACCGTAACATGAATAGTGTCGCAGTATCCTGCTAAGCTTTCATCAATAGAATTATCTACAATTTCATATATACAATGGTGCAAGCCTCTTTGAGATGTTGAACCTATATACATTCCGGGTCTTACTCTAACTGCTTCCAGACCTTCCAAGACTCTAATATTGCTGGCATCATAATGTTGGTTAGTTGTTGTATCTGCCATATACTCCCCTTTAAATAATATCTATAACAATATTGTACTATAAAGGAGTTTTTTTGTAAAAGAATGATGTTTTAAAAATCTTCAAGAGTAAAATCTTCATCTAAATTATTTTCAAGAATTTTAATTAAATCAGATAGTTTTAGATTTAAAGATTGTGATATTCTCCATAATGTTGTGAATTTGCAATCAACTAAACCGTTTTCAATTCTGTTTAAATTACCTTTATCAATATCAAATTGATATGCACATTGAGTGCAGGAAAGCCCCATTTCTTTTCTTAATTTTGAAATGACTTTACCAAGTTTTTTACTTAATATGAATGAATTTTTGCTGTGTCGTTGCATATAAACATCATAAGCGCTATACTTTTGTGTGGTTGTATGTATGCAACGAAAAGAGGTTAAAATGAAATTATATAAAGCTTTTACACTGGCAGAGATTATGATTGTTCTGGTTATTATCGGAGTTTTGACCGCAATACTTTTACCTGTTGCAATACATAGTGCACCTGATGAAAATATAATGAAATTTAAAAAAGGTAACAATACCCTTGGGACTGTAATAAGAGAGCTAGTTAATTCGGATGAATATTATTTGAATGGGGATTTAGGAATAAAAGCAGACGGAACATTGGTAAATTCCAAAACTTATTTTTGCGATACTTTTTCTGATGTTGTGAGCACAAAAGAAAAAAATTGCGTTGATTCTAACACAGGAGCTAATGGTTTTTTTGCAGAGGATTGGGTTTTAAATGGAGTTCATGAAAATATAAAAAAACTTGCAGATGATGAATGTAAAAATATTGCAAAAGACTTAAAATCTTATGTAACCACATTAGATAATATTACCTATTTTGAATCTAATCCAAGTCTAAGCTTCGAAAGTCCAGTTCTTTATAATGTATGGACTAAAACAGGAAGTAGTGAAGAATTAACAGAAATTGCTAACAGCGCATTGGATGTATGTAATCCTAATAATAAATTTTATGGAAATTCCAGGCTATGTCCAAAAAAATCCTACTTATTATATGTTTACAAAATTTTTTGTATGGATGTAGACGGTATTGATAAAGGGGAAGACCCATTTGGGTATGGTATTAGAGTAGATGGCAAAATTTTAACCGGCGCAAGAGCAGATGAATGGCTTAAAAAATCAATTCAAAAAGAAGATTAAAGGAATAATAAAATGACAAAAAAAGAAAA
>CALVAW010000050.1 GCA_944325655.1 Candidatus Gastranaerophilales bacterium | reverse complement strand
AAACTTTTTGCATCGTATATCAGGCACGGAAAGTTTACGACTGGCATTATATTATCCTTGCAATTATTAGAGGACTTACAAAAGTGTGAATTACTCCCAAGTATCAGAACATTACCGTTTTCAAGTTTTAGAACATCTCCAAAGTGTTCATACGCCAATTTGGGACCTTCAGTGAAATATCCAAATCTGTATGGTATTGCCCACCGAATAATTAATCCTAAAACAACAAGAACTATAACAGTAAATATTACAGCCCTCTTTTTATTCTTAAACAATATCTTCTCAACCCTTCAAATAAACTTAACAACACGCACATTATATCAAATCCATTTTAACAAGTCATGCAGTAAATTAATTTTGCCATTTTATAATAAATATAAATAATGAATTACAAAAAAATAAATGTTGGGTTTCACCCAACCTACATAATTTGCGTTTATGTATTTACCATAAGTTAGCAAGATTCTGAAATAAATTCAGAATGACAATTTCAAATTCAGAATAACGTTTGATTATTGTCATCCCGAACTTGTTTCGGGATCTTATCCGTGATGGTTTACAGATGTTACATACTTTTATTATTTATATTTTATTATAAAATGACAAAATTATTTTATTCGTTGGGTTTCACCCAACCTACATACTCAAAATGCTGGATTGCTTGATCTTTATTTTAATATATTTTTTGTAGAAATACCTCAATATAAATTGTAATTTTATTATTAACAGGCCCTGCAGTATAGTAATTGACAAATATATTTGCTAATTACTATACTAAATTATATGAAATTTAAGCTTGCTCATTGGGAAATAGTTTTATTTATATTTGCAAATTTAATTTGCGCAACAAGCTATGTATTACCCGTTTTGCTTGTCGGGATTTTGTTTTCGTTCATGGATTTAGCGGCGATGCCGGGTGATAGCGGCAATATTAGGGTGTTTAATTTTATTTTCTCTCTTTTTACACTAATTTATCTGTTGGGCAAAAACTTTGTCATATGGTTTGTGATTTTTATTATCTGTAAATTTGGTCGTGAAAAATACAAATCAATAGCGCAAAATTTTAAAACTCCAACAAAAATATGGGTATTTATCTTGGCAATTACTGCTATTATTGATATACTGACATTGCTTTACCTAAAAAATATGGCATTTGCAATTATTTTAAGTTTATCAGGTTTTACATTTGCTTATTTAACAGCATTTATATTATTTGCAGTTGAAAATACAATAAAAACACTAAAAACAAAGAAAAAATAAAATTGACGACAGGTTTTTAAATTTATCTAAAATCATAATTAATATTACATAAAAATAAAAAATCTAATAAGAAAAATTGCGTCATAAAATGACGCAGTACCGTACTAAACTCTTATTTAAGAAGCAATACAAGAGTTACGGTAAATAGGAAAATATAAAAATGATAATTAATTTTTTAATACTTAACAATTTTAAATCCTTTAACGGTAAAACAGCAATCTCTTTTGCAAACGGATTAACTGTTATCACAGGTTTAAACACAACAGGCAAAAGCAATATAATTGATGCAATTAATTTTGCGTTAGGAAAATATAAAGCAAAACCTGAGCACCTGATAAATAAAGGCAAAAAAGAGGCATCTGTTAGACTTGTTTTAATGGGTAAAAATAAATATATACTATCAATTCACAGAAAAATTAATATTTATGGCGAAGAATCATTATGTATGAACGGCAGAATTTCTGATGACAAAAATATGCCTTATAATGATTTTAATTTCACACTTTTAGATTCAGATTCGCACAATCAATTTAATCATGCAGATCTAAAAACTTTTATGGATAAGTTAAAAGAAGAATCAAGCAAAAAGCAGGTTATTTTAGTAAGTACTAAAAGAGATACATTTGATTATGCCGATCAAATTATTTGTCTGCAAACAGGCAAAAACAAATTAAAAATTATAAAAATTTAAAACTATGACACAAATTGACGTATTTTTATTATAAAATCAAATTATGTCCAGATTAAACAAAGCGGAAGAAATAATAGAGCTTGCAATAATGTTTCAAAACAGCTATTGCGGGCTTTGTATTGATGATATTAAGGAGCATTTTGAATGTTCAAGGCGCTCTGCCGAGCGAATGAAAGCACTTTTATTTGATTTATTTCCCGAAAAAATAGAATTAGTGCCAACAACTGATAAAAAGAAACGCTGGCGATTTATTAAAGGAACTATGAATTCTTTAATATCCTTTACAAGCAACGATTTTGCAAACCTTGAATATTTGAAAGGCTTATCAAATGACGAAAACAAACAAAAAGAGCTTGATGAACTTATTGCAAAAATAAAAGCTTTGACACCTCAAAAAAATACTTTATCATTAGAAACAGACATTGAAGCTATTTTAGAATCACAAGGCTTTGCAGTGCGGCAATATTCAAGAGTTAAAGTCGATAAGTCGGTTTTGGATAAACTCCGTCTTGCTATGCTTTCTTTTAAAAAAGTAGAATTTGATTACAATACAGATAAGGGCTTGCGTCATATAACACTAAACCCTTACGGCATAATAATTTCAGATAAATACTACCTTGTCGGATACAATGACTATGTAAATGACTTGAGGCTTTATAAAACAGATAAGATTCAAAATCTTGTCGTAACAAATGAATATTTCATAAAAGATGAGAATTTTTCACTGTCCAAATATTGCAAAAATTCTTTTTCAATTTATCAGGAAGAACCTGCAAAAATAACTCTTGAATTTGACAGTAAGGTAGTGCAAGATGTACTAAACTACCATTTTCACCCTACGCAAAAAATGGAAACGCTAAAAAGCGGCAATGTTAAGGTGAAATTTACATCGGGCGGTAAACTTGCAATATGCCATGAGCTTTTTAAGTGGGGAGTAAATGTAAAAATCAAAAAACCTACTTGGCTTAAAGAGTATTACAAAGATTATTTAGAAAATATACTAAAAAATATTTAGAATAAGGAGCAAAAATGAATTCAGTTGAAATTGAAAACATTGAAAATGAATTAAGCGAGCTTGAGGGTCTTAAGCTCTATGAAAGCAGAGAAAATACTCACTCAAAAGTTATTGCGTATATTTTAAAAAATAATCGTGAATTCTTAAATAAAATACTTGAAATTGCAGGGATTAAAATTAAAGATATAAATTTAGATAATGTATTTATAGCTGCCGAAACTGATAACCGCAAAGATATAGAAATAAAAAGCGATAATTTTATCGTGGTAATTGAGAATAAATACAAGGATAGAAATAGAAGAGGACAACTTGAAAAATATGAAAAATACATTTGCGAGCAATATGATAATTTTGAGAAAGGATTTATATATTTAAGACCCTTTCAGCATGAGCTTAGTGCAAAACTAAAAAACTGGAAATCTATAACATACAAAGATATTTTAGATATTTTATATACCCTTAAGGCGGATGATGAGTATTTAAAAAGGTATAAAAAAATAATAGAAAAAATTTATGAAACTCAAACAATATGTATTTTAGCACTTAAAGAGATACTGGGCTTTAGCGACAATGCCATAATTGTTGATAATGTTAGAGGAGATATAAACGGCTATGCCGTTGAGATACACTTAGGTGGCAAATACGGTAGTTTTTTAGAGGTTGCACATAGCAATACGGTTGAGAAAAAAGGAGAGATTGAAATTTATTTAACTGTTAAAAATGAAAATAAAACACAATATGATAATGAGCTTTTTGAAATACTTAATAATAATCAAAATAAAAAAGAAAATAATGAAAATTATGAATACATTACAGAAAAAATTTGCTCAATAAAAGATTATTCACCTGAGCTTATTAAAGAAAAATTTAAAGATTCAAAGATAGTTAAGCTTTTAAAACAAAAAAACGTTTTTAATGCGTTATATGATGACATGGCTATATAGTATGTCGATTAATATTGAAAGAGCAATTAAAGATTTTCACATAAAACCTGATGAGCCGCTTTTTTGCGAGATTAAACCCTATAAAGGAATTAAGGAAAGAGAAGCCGAGATTTTTGCTTTAATTAGAAAAGGTTATAATATAGTTGAAATTTCAACAAAAACTGCACTTTCGCAACATCTAGTCAAGAAATTTGCTAAAAATATTCTTGGCAAAATTATTTCAGAATCGTCTTTAAAATAAAATTTGCTTTTACCAAAATTATCAAACTAAGCGTGCACAATAATTAAACCATGTGTTTCTTTACATATTTTAAAGGTTGGAAGTTCTATTCTATCCTTCATAATTTACCTATTTTTAATGTTTTGCTAAAATCCCCTGTCTTGCTTTTTCTATGGCATCAACTATTACCTGTGGGGTTTGTTGTTTGTTTTCGATAAATTCATTGATATGATTGTAGTTTCTCAAGTATTTATTGAGGAATTCAATATCTTCTTTTCTTCCGACAGATATTAACATGTCAATATATTCTTTTGTATATTCTCCTGTTTCATCTGTTGGTATTCTGTTTGCAAACCTCATTAGGTCTTCGAAGTTGCGACCTTTTTCATAGTAATTAGAAAACAATTTTTTAGTTGCTTTAAAAAGTTCAACATATGTATCATTTGTGTGGTTATGCACCCCTGCAATATATGAGATGATATGACGTGCATCAATATCTTTTCTGCCTATTGCACCTGCAGTTTGTATTATTTTCTTAGTTCTTGCCTCATCAGCTTCCATTTTTACGATACCGTTAATTTTTTTAAGGTCTTCACCTGTTCCATATTTAGCTAAAGCATCAAGTGCTTGATCTGTCATATCTCCCATATCATTTGGTTTTAGATATTGAGCAATAGAGTCAATGTAGGCTTGTTGTTCTTCTCTTGTGGGGTTAATTCCAAAATTGGGTTTTGGAAGTTCATATTTAATATCTTGAGAGGTATTTTCAAGTACTTGAGTTATTGGTTTTGTTGCTTTAGGTTCAACTTGTGGTATTCCAACGGGTTTGTTTGGAATACCAGTTTGCATTGGAGGAGTTTGAGGTTTTTTCTTTAAATTTGATAAAAACTCTCCTATTGCTTTTCTTTTAATTATTGCAATTGTAGCAATCATTGCAGTTAAAATAACTACACTTATTTTTAGAGGTTTTGATTTATCTTTTTTAATTGTTGAATTTATATCTTTTGAACTTTCAAAAGTGTCGTTATTTATTTTACTGTTGTTTAAATTTGTTGCAGTTAATCTTTCCTCAGGTTTATTAATACCTAAGGAAAGATTATTATTGCTTATGGAATTTTTAAAGTCATTTAGTGTAAGCATGTTTGTTAAGTATAAAACAACTAAAAGTAAAAAATTGCCAATTAATACCCTTATTTATTTAGTTTAATTATACAATATTTACTTTTTTGCTAAAATCCCTTTCCTTGCCTTTTCTATGGCGTCAACTATTACCTGTGGGGTTTGTTGTTTGTTTTCGATAAATTCATTGATATGATTGTAGTTTCTCAAGTATTTATTGAGGAATTCAATATCTTCTTTTCTTCCGACAGATATTAACATGTCAATATATTCTTTTGTATATTCTCCTGTTTCATCTGTTGGTATTCTGTTTGCAAACCTCATTAGTATGTAGGTTGGGTGAAACCTAACATTTATTTTTTTGTAATTCATTATTTATATTTATTATAAAATGGCAAAATTAATTTGCTGCATGACTTGTTAAAATGTATTTGATATAATGTGCGTGTTGTTAAGTTTATTTGAAGGGTTGAGAAGATATTGTTTAAGAATAAAAAGAGGGCTGTAATATTTACTGTTATGGTCTTAATTTTGCTAGGGTTACTAGTAAAACAAAGTATTGATGAATTAACAATAAATAAGTTTGGGCATTTTGTAAAAGGGCCTAAGTTTATCGACGAAAAGGGAATATTTAATACACATATGACAAA
>CALVAW010000049.1 GCA_944325655.1 Candidatus Gastranaerophilales bacterium | reverse complement strand
AAAACCCCTGTTCCTGAAATTTTAGCGCTATTTGTCCAAGTAGAAAACCTATCTTATGAAACCCCTTATATTTTTAAAGTTGAAGATATTTTGATATCAAATCCGGATAAAAATCTCCAATTTATAACTTCTAACAACTATCTTGATATTTGGCAAAATCAAGAAGCTTCTTCAATGGCTGCTATGAGTTCAATGGGAGCAACATTGACAAACATAACAGGTATGACTGCCAATTATAATGAAATTAATCAAACAATGGTGCAAAATGCTTCCGAGCAATCAAATCAATCTGCATTTTCAAGGCTTGAAACAATAGGTAATCAAATTTTGAAACATTCAATAAAACATTCTGCAACAATCAGCCCGAGAAAAAGCCAATATTTTTACTTTTTCTTTGAAGATTTAGACAAATATCCGATAATAGTAAAATATCAAAATTTAGATTACCAATTCAAGCTATAAATTAAACCTTATCATATTTAATTACATCAAGGCTTTCGGCATTCATTTCTTTTAACAATTCGGCAAAACAACTATAATACTCTGCCAATGCCGCTTCATAACCCAACATCACTTCCAAATAAAGCTTCTTTGAAACAAGAAAAGATGTAATATCTATATCTTTCTTTTCCAAACTTTCTTTTGATTCTTCCAATAACTCTCTTGAATTAGACAAAAGTTCTTTATTATAATAGTTCAAATTATTTCTTGCTATGACAAATTTTTCCCAAGCATCGGTTAAGTCTCTTATTACATCAACTTTTATATCCTCATATCTTAATTTTGCTTTTTGTATCTCCAATTCAGCATTTTTTATCTCGGGTTTATATCTGTAAAAAAGAGGTATATTAACTAAACTTGCTCCCGCATAGGCACCCGAAAGAAAAGTACCTGTCTGAGAAACACCTTTAGATTGGTAAGCATACCCGCCAATTAATTCTAAATCCGGAATTAACTGACTTTTAACCACCTTTAAATTTAATTTTGCACTTTCAACTTCTTGTGAAGCCTTTAAAAGATCATACCTTTGCGAAAGAGCATATTGCTTAATTTTTTCAAAATCATAATCATCATCAGTCGGACTTATTGTATCTAAAGCTGCATAATCATCACTCAAAGAATCCTCTTTAGTATCATAATTAATTTCACTGGTGTTCATTGTGGAATTTAATCTGTTTTGTGCAAAAATTACCTCTGATTTAGCTATATTTGTGTACATAATTGCTCTATTCAAAGCAATTTTTGCTTGAATTACCTCTGTTTTTGGCAATTTTCCTTTATTTAATTCCTGTGTTGCAGAATTTAAAAGTTCACGAGCTAAGTCTTCCTGTTCCGTCAAAATTTTTAAATTTGATTTTTTTAACAATAAATCAATATAGGTTTTCTTAACATTCAAAATCAACTGTTGTTCTTTAAATTTTTGATTATCATAAGCCGCAAAAGACTCCGACTTTGAATATTCTTTTCTTTTTCCCCTTTTTAAAATTTCTATTGTATAATCTGCGCCTACTTGTTGAGGATTACCTTCCCCTGCTGTTCCTATATTTTGGAATGTATGCAAAGAAGGATTTTGCAATCTATCTGCTATTTCAATTTCATTTTTAGAAGTTTCAACGTTTAATTTTTCAATTTGAACTCTGGGATTAGCTTGCAAAGTAATGTCTATGGCTTGTTTTAAATTTATTTTTTTATTTTCAACAAGTGCAAAACAAAAACTATTCAACAAAATTAATATTAAAAAACAAATTATTTTTTTCATCTTATACTTCGGACATTCATAATACACTTATAAATTATAAAACATAAGAAAAAAAATATTGCATAAATTTACAAAATAAGTAAGAATATTAACCATGAATTATTTTCACCAAAATACTAAATTAGGCTATATTACAATCATCGAAGAAAATGAAAAAATTGTAGGATTAAAATTCGGTAAAGAAAAAGTAAATTCAAATTTTTTTCTGTCGCCATTAATTAAAAAAACTTTTAAAGAATTAGAAGAATATTTTAATAAAAAAAGAAAAAAATTTGATATCCCAATAAAAACTTCAGGAACTCCGTTTCAAGAAAAAATATGGAAAAAACTCCAAGAAATACCTTACGGAACGTATAAAACATATAAAGATATAGCCTTGGAAACAGGCAACGAAAAAGCTTCAAGAGCAGTCGGAAATGCTAATAATAAAAATCCGATTTTAATTCTTATTCCCTGCCACAGAGTAATCGGTTCAAATAAAAAATTAAAAGGATATTCTAAAGGAATTGATTTTCAAAAAAAACTTTTAGAAATTGAAGGAATTATATAAGGAGAAAAAATGGACATACAAAATTCACTAAAAAACTTATCCTATGGAGTTTATGCGGCCACAACAAAAGCAGACAATAAATCAACTGGCTGTATTGTAAACAGCTTAATTCAAGTTACATATAATACAATAGCTGTTAGTATTAATCACAAAAACTACACAAACGAATGCATAAAAAAAGTTAATAAATTCGCTATATCCGTTTTGTCTCAAGATGTTGATGAAAATATTATTCCGACATTCGGTTTTCAAAGCGGAAGAGAAAATGATAAATTCAAAAACATAGAAAAAATTACAATAGAAAATCTTGATATAATATCAGATTGTGTCAGCTATTTAATTTTAGAAGTTATAAATACAATTGAAACGGAAACTCACACAATTTTTATTGCAAAAATTATTGAAGGAGACGTAATACATCCGGAAAAAATACCGATGACATACTCATATTATCACCTTATTAAAAAAGGTTTAACTCCAAAAAACGCTCCTACATACATAAAACAAGAAACAGAAAACACACAAGAAGCATATAAATGTTCTGTTTGCGGCTATATTTATAAAGGAAATATACAAAAAGAAGCTGATGATTTTACCTGCCCTGTTTGCAAACAACCAAAAAGCGTTTTTGTAAAAATTTAATTTTTATTAAATTTCTTGCTCCATTTAGCAACATATAAACTTTCAAGAACAACAGAAAGCAAAATTGCAATGAAACCAGCATAAAATGCTGCATTTAAATCTTTGTTTTCATGAAATATAATAATGGCAAGAATTATAGTATAAACGGGTTCAAGATTGTATGACAAATTTACGCTGAAAGCGGAAAGCTTTTTCAAAGCACTGATTTGAAAATAATATAAAAAAACCGTACAAAAAAGCGCTAAAATAACCAAATAAAATAAATTCATACCCGAAGGAAAAATATTTGAAGCGGGAAAAAAATATAAATAAAAAGGTAAAATTAAACTAATACAAATCAAACCACCTACCATTTCGTAAAACAAAACAACTTCCGATTTATATTTTGCTACACGTTTGTTAAAAATGGTAAAAAGAGCTGCTAAAAGAGCGGAAAATATACCTATAACAACCCCCAGTCTATAACTTGTATCAAAATTAAAAATAAGGACTATTCCGCAAATTGTTATCAAACTAAATAAAAATTCATGTTTAAAATATCTGTGCTTATTAATAATCGGATCAATTAAAGCGGTAAAAAAGCTTATTAATGAGAGGCAAACCGTCCCGACGGAAACATTCGCATATTTTATACTTCCATAGAAAAATACCCAATGCAACCCCAAAAGACCGCCCACAGCAGCAATTTTAAAAAAATCTTTTATGCTGACTTTATATACTTTTTTGGTAAAAATTAAAAAAACACAAAATATACATACAGTAAAAAACAAACGCCAAAAAGTAAGCAAGCCTTCATTTAAAGTAACCAAACGACCAAAAAGACCTGTCAGGCCGGCAAGAAGTATTGAAATATGCAGCTCTATAAAAGCATGTTTAGATTTTCTTTCCACACCTATATTATTACATAAAACTAATTTTAAAAATTGTAAATTTTCTTTCATTTTAAATCAAAATATTTTCTTGAAAGTTTTAATTAATGCAAAACAAAAGGAGCAAAAATGATAAGAGAAATCGAAAAAATGTTTCATAGGTCAAGATTTTCTTCATATAGCAGAAATATACAAAAAGGTCTAAAAAACGCTATAAACTGTCAACAAAAAATGAGACAAATAGAATATGACAAATTTCAAAGACGTGCAAAACAAGTACAAGCAGGATATTTTATAAAACCCGAAGAAAAAAATTTATTAAAAGGATTAGCTAAAAAAATATTTAAAAAATAATTATTGTTTTCTCATTTTTAATTTTTTAAAGTTTTTTAAAATACTTATTTTATACCCGATATATAAAACAATTGCAGCCGCAACCCACGCTGCAGGTGTTGAAAGACAAATTCCAAAATATCCTAAATAATGACCTAAAATAAAAGCACACAATGTTCTTGCAACCAATTCCACCACACCTGAAGCCAAAGGCGCTTTAACATTACCCATACCCTGCAAAATATTTCTATATATAATCAAAATACCCAAAAAGAAAAAGAAAACCATTATTGTGTGAATATACATAGCTGATAATCTGATAACTTCAGGATGAGGTTCATCCATAAACATTGCAGTAATGTCGTTAGCAAAAAATGTTAAAACTATAATCGCAAATATGCTTGCAATCAGTGCAATTAAAACACTTGCTTTCGCACCGTCTTTAATTCTGGACATTTTATTTGCACCGAAATTTTGCGCCGTATATGTCGCCATGGTTGCACCAAGAGCTAAATAAATTTGTGAAAATACCTGATCAACCCTCATAGCGGTTGTATATGCAGCAACTGCTATTGAACCTAAGCCGTTCAAAACAAATTGCAAAGCAATTATTCCGATAGATAAAACGGACATCTGAAAACCCATGGGGATTCCTACATAAAGATGCTCATACATAAATTTATAGTCATAAGACCAATCATCCTTTTTTAATTTTAAAATCGGAAATTTCAAAAACATAAAAACTAAACATAAAATAGTTGCAACCGCTTGCGAAATAACAGTTGCCCAAGCAGCACCGCTAACACCCATATTAAATTTTAAAATAAACAATAAATCGAGAACTATATTCAATATAGAAGCAAAAATCAAAAAATACAGAGGTGTTTTACTGTCTCCCAAAGCCCTTATTATATTTGACGACAAATTATAAAAAACCGTAGCAAAAATTCCGACAAACATAATAAAAAGATAACTATAAGCGGAATCTATAATATCAGAAGGTGTTCTTAAAAAATTCAACATTTGATACGTAAAAGGAGCTGATAAAAAAGTTAAAATTATAGTCAAAACAAAAGATAAAATAAAAGAAGTCCCGACTGATTTTTTAACCATTTTATAATCTCTTGCTCCGAATTTTTGAGCGGTAATAACGGCAAATCCTTGCGTAGTTGCAAAAATAAAACTAATGAAAAGAAAAATCAAAGGACTTGTTGCTCCAACAGCCCCTAAAGCCTTTATACCAAGAGTTCTGCCAACTATTAAAGCATCCACTAAATTATAAAATTGCTGAAACAAATTACCGATTAAAATCGGAAACATGAAATTTAATATTAATTTAAAAGGATTTCCCGCAGTTAATTCTTTTGTTGCCATAAATGCCTCAAAAATATAATAACACAGGTTTTTTTTTACAGGCAACATTCCTTGAATTTAAACGGAAAAATCAGGCACTTCAAGCGATAAACAATGTAAACCGCCATGCAAATTCCTTAAACCCCAGGGAAGACTTTTACCTTCCAAGAAAAATATATTTTCGGGTTTAACATAATCTTTAACACTATCTAAAAACATTTTTTCAAAATC
Organism: Candidatus Gastranaerophilales bacterium; assembly: GCA_944325655.1. Classification (GTDB taxonomy): domain Bacteria; phylum Cyanobacteriota; class Vampirovibrionia; order Gastranaerophilales; family Gastranaerophilaceae; genus RUG14156. The sequence continues at coordinate 1,132 of CALVAW010000049.1, read as the reverse complement.
CATACCCAAAATTTCTGAAATTTCAGATGTTATCCCCATTTCTTGATTGAGTAAAGATTTATTTGTTATAATTACTGTTTCATCATTCGAATTTTTAAATGTAATTGCATTACTGTAATTCAAATCATGATTTAAAGAAAATCTTTCACCATTGTTCACATAATTGAATATTCTTCCGGGAACTTTTATCACTTCAAAACCTTCATCTGAAAGGGCTTTTTCAACATCAGATAAACTTGAAAGTTTTTGAAAATCCTCTAATACACCCTTTGAGCGCATAAAACACAAATTTAAAGTAAATTTTTGCAATAATACTTCAAGTCTTTCCAAAACTTTTTCGACTTTTGTTCTCAAATCAATATCATTACTTTCATCTAAAATATATGCTTTCGCTCTATTTATCATTAATTTTATATATTCTATAGTCAATTCATCATCACACAAAAGAATTTTATTATCTCCAATAGGAGTTAAAAATAAATCAATATGAAAATCCGCCTGTGGAATTTCAACCAATCTGTCACAACCAAACAACTTTTTAGTTATCACTTCAGAATGCCTCAAACCATCTTCATTCAGACATTCGTCAGAATTTTCAAACATTTGATTATAAAATCCTGAAAGCAATATTTTTTCGCCATCTTTATTTTTTACTTGAAAATAATTTCCGCCTTTGTCAAAAAGCAAGCCGTCATCTTGTATATCTAAGCCTTTTAAATCTCTAAAAACCTTTTGTGGCAAATCTTCACCAAAAATTCTTCCGTCTGAGCTTATTATTGTTCCATCCTGCGCCCAAGGAGTTCTGCCCTTATTTGTATTCAACAAAAGAATTCCATTTTGTTTTGCAATTGCTTCAAGTTCTTTAAGCAAAACTTTATCACCATAACAACCGTTTGTAACAATAGCTTGAAGTTTTCTTGCCTCAAATCCTTTAAAAGCTATCTGATTACTTTTTTTACAATTTAATTCAATATTCATATTTTTCTTAAAACAAAACCCGTTTATAAATTTACAATAAATTATTTAATATAAACTTTTTTTAAAATTATTTTTCAAAAGGTTACATCCCGACAAGTGTCGCATTAAAAAAGAAGCATCTTTACAGCTTCTTTTTTTAATACGCGCTTGGAGA
>CALVAW010000048.1 GCA_944325655.1 Candidatus Gastranaerophilales bacterium | reverse complement strand
CTTCTTTGTTTAGTTGACTTTCTATTTCTTCTATAAGAGCAAGGTTTTCATTTTCTTTACCTTCGCTATCAGGTGTGACTAATGATGCAATTTCACCTATAGTAACACGACCGTCAGAATTTAAATCCGAATTTTGCAGCCAGAAATTTATTTCATCTTCATCTAAAGAGTCATCTTGCCCATTTTCTTCAAAGTCATAATTTAGAAAATCCCACAATGCATTTGCGGTTTCAGGTTTAACTAATCCGTTCAGTCTTTCAGTAAAACTGTTTTTATCAACCGGATTTTCATCCTCAAATAAATAATTATCTTGTTGCGCAAGGATTTTTGTATCTTTGCTAATGGCACTTTGCAAGTTCGCAGATACATTTTCTCTTATTTGTTTGATATCAAATCCTGACATGAGTTGCTCCTTTTTTTACACACACTTAATCGTCTCTTCGACTTTTTGGCGCATATTCTTTAGGAGAAATTTAAAAAAATTTACAAAACTTAAAAGTTATTTTATTCCTCTGGAATCCAAAAGTTGTTCTACTTCTTTTATTAACGATGTTCTAAGCGCTTTATAGGCTTTTTCTTTTTCTATAAAAATATCTCCTACTCCTGCGATAATATAGTTAAGGTTTACATCATAGTCAATTAGTAATTTACTTAAAAGCGCAAGACCTGGCATACTTTTTGCGTTTTCTATATTTGATATTGCTTGTTTTGTTATATTTAATTCCATTGCAAGCTCATCTTGAGATTTTTTAAGCAGTTTTCTCACGTTTTTAAATCTAATTCCTATGTGTTCCATAAAATGTAATCCAAATTAATAAACCAATACTTGACATTTGTAAATAATTAGTGTACTGTAGTTACATAATGTCAATTATATTATAACATAATAAACTGTTAATTTACAAATTATATTGATGGAATTAAGAATTATGAGGAAAGTTTTTAAAGAAAAGCTGGTCGAAGAGCATAAACTTATTACTAAGTGCATATTTAGCGGCTTAACAATAGCTCAAATTGCTAATAAGCTTAATTATTCACAATCTACGGTTTCAAACAGAATGAACAGCTTGTTTGAAAAATATAACGCAAAAACAAGATTTGAGTTTATTTTAAGTGTTTTTGGAGAAGTTCTTGGCGAGAACAAGAATAAAATATACAAAAGAGAAGCAAAAATTGCAAAGTTGAGCGATGAGATTTATCAATTGACTTCTATTTTGAGCGCTATTATTGAAAATTTTGATGATAAAAAAACATGTAATCTTTGGATTCAAAAAGGAAAGAAATTCCTTAAAAAATAATTTCTTATTAACTCTCTACTTATTCGATTTTCATTGCCCCTTTCGGGGCTTTTTTTAGAAATTTTTTTTATTTAGCGCATCCAAATATAAAAATTTGTATTTCTTTGCTGCTTCATTCCATGTAAATTTTGTATTTATGCAATTTTTCATAATATTTTTAAAATCTTCTTTTCTGTCGTAATATGTCCAAATTGCGTTTTTAATTTCATTAATCATCGATTGAGCATCATAGCCCAAAAATTTAAATCCGTTTGCTTTTTCGTTCGGATAGGCGATGACTGTATCATCAAGTCCGCCTACCGCCCTGACAATCGGAGCTGATGCGTATTTCATTGCTATCATTTGTGATATTCCGCAAGGTTCAAAAAGACTGGGCATCAAGAACATATCCGAGGCTTTGTATATGTCTTCTGCTAAATCTGCCTTAAAATCTATCCAAGCTCTTATGTTTGCTGAATTATTAGATGTCCAAATTAACATATTTTGGTATCTGTCTTCTCCTGTTCCTAAAAATATGAAATCACAAGGCAAATTCATCAACTCGAATTTTGAAAAATCTATTAAATCAAGTCCTTTTTGGTATACAAGTCTTGATATCATTGCTACAAGCGGTCTATGCGGATTTTGCGGCAGACCGAAAGCTTTTTGAATTTTTTCTTTGTATTTTGGTTTTTCTTTTATATCAAAGGGCTTTTTATCGTATTCCGTACCGTTTAAAATGCCGCATAGCTTATAGGTTTGTCCTCTAAGTGTGTAGTCCATTCCTTCTCCAAAATCTGAGCCAAGGATTTCTTGAGCATATCTTGGTGAAACGGTTGTTATTTTATCTGCGCAATATAGAGCACCTTTCAACCAATTAACCTGTCCGTAGTGTTCAAGGCAATTATCTTTGTATACGTTATCCCATCGCATGTTAGCAAAGTCAACTATTGCTTTATCGCAGGAGCCTTGATATGCAAGATTATGAATTGTAAATACGGATTTTGTATCTTTATAAAAATCATCAAATTTATAATTTGATTTAAGATACACAGGAAGCATTGCTGTGTGCCAATCGTTTGCGTGTATTATGTCGGGTTTAAAATTTAAAAGTTTTGCATATTCCAAGACAGCAAGATTAAAAGAGACATACCTTTGCATTTCATACATTTCATCGCACCATCTCGGATAAACTACATTGAAGCATGAGAAATATTTTGGGTTATCGATAAAAAATACTTTTACTTTTGTTTTTGGTATTTCGCACATTTTTAATTTGAAAATATGTTGACTGTGTCCCATGTTTATTCTTAATTCTGAATTTTCAAGTTCTTTTATATTGTATTTTTCTTGGTCAATGCAGCCGTATAGAGGGGTGAATACCGCACATTCCACATCTTCTTTATCAAGATAAATCGGAAGTTCTCCTACTACATCTGCCAATCCTCCGACTTTTGAATATGGAGCTACCTCTGCTGAGGCAAAAAGCACCCTTAATTCTCTTTTTTGTTTTTTAAAAACTTTTAAATTCATAATCCTATCCTTTTTTAAAATATTGAAAGCAATTGAAGCACTTCTTTTAAAAGCTCTTGTGCATCATCCTTTTCAAGATTTTTTATTGCTTCTTCAAGAGCTTTTTGATATTCGTTTTGGTTATAACCGAGTGATTGCAGTATGGTTTGAGCTTGAATTATTGTTTCATTTGAAATTTTAGTATTTTGATTTTTTGCTGAAAGTATTTGCACATTGGTGTTTATTTTGGTTAGTTTATCTTTAAGTTCTAAAATAATTTTTTTTGCCATTTTCTCTCCAACCCCTTTGGTTTTGGATATGAGTTTATGGTTTTGTTCTATTACTGCGTTTATCAGTTCGCTTGTTTCAAATTCATCTAAAAGAGCGAAAGCTACTTTTGTTCCTATCCCTGAAACTGAAGTCAAAATATCAAATATGACTCTGTCTTCTCTGCTTTTAAAGCCGCATAAGGTCATATTGTCTTCTTTATGTATAAGTTTAGTATATACTTTGATTTCGCTGTTTATTTCTCCGAGGTTGCATTCCGTTCTTTTATTAACAAGGAGCATATAGCCAATATTGTTGCACTCAACCGTACAATACGGAAATGATTTGTTTACTAATATGCCTTTTATATAATCAAACATAACTATTAACTCCTTGTTTATTATAAGTTAAAAAGAATGTGTCATTTAAAATGTTTAAAAAATTTTACATTTGGAAATTCAATTTGTTTTATTGATATAATATAATTTAAGAGATATATTAGCAATTAGCAGGAAGTATATATGAATAAGCAGATGTTCTCCGGTGCTCAGATTTTATTAAAATCTTTATTAAAAGAAGGTGTTGAGGAAATTTTCGGATACCCCGGAGGTGTTGTTCTTCCTTTGTATGATGCTCTTTATATGCAAAATGATATAAAGCATTATCTTGTGCGTCATGAACAAGCTGCTGTTCATGCTGCTGAAGGATACGCCAGAGTCTCGGGTAAAGCAGGAGTAGCTATTGTTACTTCTGGTCCTGGTGCTTGTAACACAATAACAGGTTTAGCTAATGCTTATTATGATGGCACTCCGATGGTTTTAATTACAGGACAGGTTAACTCAAAATTAATTGGCGGAGATGCTTTTCAGGAAGCTGATATAGTTGGAATTACCAGATCTTGTTGTAAACATAATTATTTAGTTAAAGATGTTCGTGATTTGGCAAGAATTGTAAAGGAAGCTTTTTATATTGCCACAACCGGTAAAAAAGGCCCTGTTGTTATTGATATTCCTGTCGATATTTTTAATGCGAAATATACGTTTAATTATCCGAAAAATGTTGAGTTAGTGGGATATAATCCGAATTATAAAGGGCATCCCCTACAAATACAACGTGCAATGCAGGTATTATTCGAGGCAAAGCGTCCGGTAATTATTTCAGGCGGCGGTGTTGTTGCTTCTAATGCAAACAGAGAATTGACTGAATTAGCCACAAAGCTCCATATCCCTGTAGTGCATACTTTAATGGGAACAGGAACTTATCCTGATTCTTTACAAACAAGTCTTGGAATGATGGGTATGCATGGAAATTATTGTGCTAATTTAGCCGTTTCAAATGCTGATGTTATTTTTGCAATCGGTACAAGATTTTCTGACAGGATTACCGGTTGTTTAAAAAGGTTTGCTCGAGATGCACAAGTAATTCATATAGATATTGATCCTTGTTCAATATCAAAAAATGTTAAAGCTACAATTCCTATAGTCGGTGATATAAAAAATGTTTTAAATGCAATGTTGACAGAATTGTCAAAGTCACATCATAAAATTAATATAGAGCTCAAGGATAAATGGTTCAGTGATATTGATGAATGGAAGAAGAAAATTGCAATTCCTCAAAAAATGTCAGATAAACTAAGTGCGATTACGGTTTTAGAGACCATTTATGAATATACAAAGAAAGATGAACCGATTGTTTCTACGGAAGTCGGTCAACATCAGATGTGGACTGCTCAAAATTTTAAATTTAATAAGCCGAGAAAACTGATAACTTCAGGCGGACTTGGCACTATGGGATTTGGTTTTCCTGCGGCAATGGGTGCCGCTGTTGCAAAGAAGGATTCTTATATTCTTAATATTGCAGGCGACGGTTCTATACAAATGAATATCCAAGAGTTAATGACATGTGTGGATTATAAATTTAAAGTTATTAACTGCATTATTAATAACGGATATTTAGGCATGGTTCGACAGTGGCAAGAAAAAATTTATAACGAACATTATTCTCAAACTAAGATTTCTTCTCCTGATTTTGTTAAATTGGCGGAAAGTTATGGGGCATTAGGTATAAGAGTTGAAAAAGAAGAGGAGATAGTGCCTGCTTTAAAAAAGGCAATAGAATTTAAGGGTCCTTGTTTGATTGATTTTGTTTGTGAAAATTTTGAGATGGTTTATCCTTGGGTATTGGCGGGTGAACCTATTGATAAGGTTTTGTTATCCAGAAAGGAATTTTAATGGGAATAAACGGCACAAATCATACAATTTCTGTTTTGGTTTCAAATGAAGTTGGTGTTTTATCAAGAATAGTGGATTTGTTTTCAGGTCGTGGTTATAATATCGAGAGCTTAACGGTTGCACCTGCTCTTGAAAGTGTATATTCCAGAGTGACAATTGTTACACAGGGTGATGATGATGTAATTGAACAAATATGTAAACAATTAAACAGATTAATTCCTGTAATTAAAGTTGCAAATTTGTCTATTGGTGATGCAATTGAATATGAAATAGGACTTTTGAAGGTTTCGGTTAATGATGAAAATAGAGCCGAGTTCATGAATATCGTTGCGCAGGCAAATGCATCAATAATGGATGTTAATGAAAAAATATACACCGTAAAAATTGACGGAGATGAGAAAAAAGTTCAAACTTTTGCAGAATTAGTCCGCTCGTTTGGTATAAAAGAATTTGTTCGTTCAGGAAAAGTTGCTATAACCAAAAGCGGACAGTTTTCTACATTTAAAAAACAAAGAGATGAGCTTGTTAGAGTTGAATAATTTTATTATTCAACATCCGGAAAATTAAAGTAGATGGTTTCATTTGTTTTAATGCTTATTTCTTCGCCTTTACCCCAAGGTGTGTTTCTGTTTTGATAATCATCCCATACTTCTCTTGTTTCGCCATTTAAGATTTTTTTTGCATTTTTAATATACGAAGGAGAGAACACAAACATTGAATCCGAACTTCCTCCTATGCCAAATTCGGAGTGTTCAAAGTCAGGTTTCATTTTTTGTCTGTATGTTGCTTTTATTTCTTTTTCAATTTTATGTACTGTTCCTTTGGAATCCGTATATTCTGTTGGAATAAATGTAAATGTTGCATTCTTATGATATTTTTGTGGAGCTACTACATCTGTAACTTTGCCTTTTATGATATCTCCTTTTTGTATAACAACATTATTTCCGAGATTTAATCCTTTAGAAGCTTTTACCTGGATTTCGTTTGGTGTGTTTGGAGTGGAAATTTCGGTTAATGATGTGCCTTTAAATACTTGTGCATTAGCTTTAATAGTTATTAGTGTTAAAAGCGCAAATAAAATAAAAGTTTTTCTCATACTTAAATCCTCCATATTTGTTAAATTATAACTTTTTTAGTTTTATAAAACAAGTATGCGTTTGTAAATTTTTTTATTTTAATAACGATTATTTATATGTCCTTGAAGTGAAAATGTTAATTATTATAGTTTATATAGGTTGTTGATGTTTGAGTTTTTAAGAAATTAGTTTGCTTAATAATGTAAGAATTTTTTTACAAATTTCTTGGTTTTCTTAAAACGACTTCAAGAAACATTGGAAAATCTTCAAGGCTTAAAATATTATCTTTCATATCCTTTATTTCAAATTCACCTTCTTTTATTGCATAAATATTATTTTTATTCGGAATTGAAATATTTTCTATTTTTATAGGGTAAAATCCCGCTTGTTTAGCTAATTTTGCCATTTCATCAGGTCTTAATGTTCCGTAGTTTTCTTTAATTTCATAAGCCCAGTTTTCAGGTGTTGCAAGCCACTTTCTGTGTCTTACAAATTCTGTTACGAGCCATCTTGGCATTATGCAATCTCCGTTTTCGTCCCATTGTATTTGACCTTTTGCCGGATAAAAATCCGTGCAAAATCGCCTTAATTTATCATAGGTGCATAATTTTGTAATGTCTGCACTCTGCAATTCGTTTTCAGATAGTGGCGGATAGGTGCCATCTTCTTTGTTTGCATTTGCAATTTTAATTTTTTCAAGCGCATCGACTCCTGCTGTTGCAGGATCTTTTATTATTAACACACCGCCTGGTTTCAGACAAGCATAAGCTTGCTCGAGAAAATGTAAAATTGAATCCTTGGAATATGCCTTTTCGTCATATTCTTTGAATTCGTAGCTGTAAATTTCATGCATTATGCTCGATGCTATTATTGCATCTTTTTGATTGTGTTTGAATGGTAAATCAAAGGCATTTCCTTTTATATAGGTTGAATTAATTTTGCCTTCGTCTTTTTCTCTTGCTTTTTCAAGCATTTCTTCCGATAAGTCTATGCCGTAGTATTTCGTGTTTTTTGGAAGATATTCCGAAATAGTTCTGCAAAGTGCGCCGTCGCAACAGCCTACATCTAATATTTCAATTGGTTGTCCTTTTCTTTTTGTGTCTGTATCTATTTTTAGTAAACCGGACATGAAAAATTTTAGGTTTTCATTAAGTTTTAATTTTTCTGACATTAACGGAATATAGGTGTTAAGATTTGGTTCCGTTGTTCTTTTAAAAGAATCGCTCTTGAAATTAATTTTTTTATTTTTATGTTGGTGTAAATTTTGTGTTTGATAAATTGAGATCGGATATATTCGCATCTTTTATCCTTAAATAACTGGTGATTATTTTAATTTTATATGCTGATTTTTTAATGTAAAGTTTGTGTCCTGTCGTCAATGAGGTTTGATTTGTATAAAAAAA
>CALVAW010000047.1 GCA_944325655.1 Candidatus Gastranaerophilales bacterium | reverse complement strand
CCGAAGGGTACAGTTTTAGAATTGAAAAAATTTATAACGGTATAAAAATTAAATAAAGAATATAAAATATTAAAAAATTCTTATTATAATAATAATGTGCTTAATGCATATTATTATTTATTAGCATATATGGGAGCAAGGCAACAATGGCAAAAATAAAATTTGCAGACTACTTAACAATGAGATTATGCGAGCTTGGAATAAATGATGTTTTTGGTCTTCCAGGAGATTATAACTTTAAAATTGTCGAAGCTATTGAAAGAAATGCTGACATTAATTGGATAGGGTCTACCAATGAATTAAATGCAGGATATGCAGCAGACGGTTATGCCAGAACAAAAGGATACGGAGCAATGGTTTCGACATTCGGGGTCGGGGAATTGTCTGCAATTAATGCAATAGCAGGATGTATGGCAGAGAATGTTCCGGTTATAAAAATTGTCGGCGCTCCAAAAACAAAAGATATAGAAGAGGCTGTTTTATTACATCACAATCTCGATAATGCGGATTATTTTGCATTCGAGCGCGCTTATTCAAATGTTGTTGAAACAACCGCTTTTTTAAATAAGAAAAATGCAAAAAAAGAATTAGACAGAATAATTGATGTTATGGTTAAAACAAAAAAACCTGTATATGTTGCCATTCCTATAGATGTATGTGAAATTGAAGTAGATGATGAATATGAATTTGCGGTTATTAATTCTAATTTTAAAAATTTAGTTGAAGCTGCGGATAAAATTATTGAATGTATAGAAAAATCAAATAAACCTATGTTAATTGCGGATATTTTAACAAAAAGGTTTGATGCACAGGGTGTTTTGAATGATTTTCTACTTAAGACAAAAATTCCTTCGTGTTCTTTTATTAGAGGGATTGATGTAATTAAATCCGATATGAAAAATTATATGGGAATTTATAGTGCAAAGTTATCTAATAAGGTTTGTTATGATTACTTGAATTCTTCAGATTTAATTATTTTATCCGGCTGCGTTTTATCAGACTTGAATACTATGGGTTTTGCTTATAATTTTAAAATGGATGAAGTTATCGACATTAAACCTTATTGCGTTTCAATTATGGGCAAGAAATATGAAGATGTTTTGATGAAAGATTTGTTTAAGATGCTGGATAAAAAGTTGTCCTATGTTTCAAATGAAAGTATTATACCGGAGTTTGGTTATGAAAGGTGTTCGGCTCCGAATGATGAAAAGCTCACTGCAAAGTACATATATCCAAGAATGCAGGAATTTTTGAAAGAAAATGATAATTTAATAACCGAAGTAGGCATAATTCCTTTTGGAGTAATGCCTATGAAGTTTCCGTCAGGGATAAGTATTCAAAATCAAATGTTGTGGGGTTCAATAGGATGGGCAACTCCTTGCACTTTCGGTTGTGCAATGGCGGATAAATCAAGAAGAACAATATTAATAACCGGTGACGGTTCTCATCAGCTAACCGCTCAAGAAGTTTCTGCAATGATGCGAAATAAAATGAAACCTATAATTTTTGTTATAAATAATTCAGGTTACACAGTTGAGAGAATATTATGCGATAACGTTGATTACGATTATAATAATATTGCTTGCTGGAATTATTCAATGTTACCGAAAGTTTTTAGAGGGGATTGTTTTGTTGCCGCCGCAAAAACTAATAAAGAGTTTGATGAAATTCTAAAAGCTGTTGAAATAGAACAAAAAGAAAGAATGTGTTATATAGAATTATTTACAGACTATCTTGATATACCGCAATTGGCAATGAATATGGTCAAACATCCGGAACAATTAATGAAATAATTTTTAAGCCCTCTTTTGAGGGCTTAAAAATTAAAAATTATTGTTTAGATTAATTAAAAATATCTTTTTAATAAACCTTTAAATGCCGCACCATGACGAGCTTCGTCTTTAGCCATTTCATGAACGGTATCATGGATTGCATCAAGTCCCAATTGTTTTGCGCGTGAAGCAATTTCTAACTTAGCTGCACAAGCTCCATGTTCTGCTTCTGCTCTAAGTCTTAAATTTTCTTTGGTTGAAGGAGTTACAACTTCACCTAATAATTCAGCAAATTTTGAAGCATGGTCAGCTTCTTCATACGCAATTCTTTTATATGCTTCAGCTACTTCGGGGTATCCTTCTCTGTCTGCAACTCTTGCCATTGCAAGATACATTCCGACTTCGGTGCATTCTCCTGTGAAATGGTCTTTTAAACCTTGCAAGACAATTGCATCAACATCTTTTCCTTCACCGACTTTGTGTTCACAAGCCCAGCTGTTCATATCTCCGGCTTGATTAAATTTTGTTGCTCCGCATTGAGGACATTTTTCCGGTGCTGTTTCACTTTCAACGGTATAGCCGCATACTGCACAAACCCATTTTGTCATGTTTTTCTCCCTTCTTTTTAAAGCGTTTTTATTTTGTTTATTATATCATTTGTAAATTCGTTTGTTGTATTTTTACCACCTAAATCAGAGGTTAAAATTTTGCCTTCTTCAAAAACTGTAAAAAGTGCTTTCTCTATTTTTTCTGCTGCTTCATGTTCATTTATATATTTAAGCATTTCTACTGCGCTTCTCAGCAAACCTGTAGGATTTGCAATATTTTTGCCGGCAATATCTGGAGCAGAGCCGTGTACTGCTTCAAACAATGCAAAGTTATCCCCGTTAAATTCTCCTATATTTGCGCTGTATGCAATTCCTAATCCGCCTATTAATCCTGCGCAGAGGTCTGATACTATATCTCCGTATAGATTTGGCATAACTAAAACATCAAATTGTGAGGGGTTTACGACTAATTGCATACATAAATTATCAACCAATATTTCACGAGTTTTAATATTGGGGTATTTTTTCGTAATTTCTCTAAAACATTTTAAAAATAGTCCGTCTGCAAGTTTTGAAATGTTTGCTTTTGTAACAACCCCGACTTCTTTTCTTTTGTTTTTTATTGCGTATTGAAAGGCATAATCGCAAATTTTTTCACTTGCTTTTTTTGTTGTTAATTTTATTCCGTGGATTGTGTTTTCATCAATTTTTTCTTCAATTCCCGCATAAATATCTTCGGTATTTTCTCTTATTATGATTAAATCCACATTATTAAACGGAGTTTTAATATTTGGAAGATTTTTTGACGGCCTGACATTTGCATATAAATTAAAATATTTTCTTAATTGTACGTTAACTGAGGCAAATCCTTCGCCAATTGGTGTTGTAACGGGAGCTTTTAAGACAATTTTATTCTTTTTTATACTGTCTAAAGTTTCATCCGGCAAAACTTTGCCATATTTTAAATAAGCATTGTTTCCTGCTAAACATTTATCCCAGTTTATTTTTACGCCTGTTGAGCTTATTATTTTTATAACGCTTTCGGAAATTTCAGGCCCTATTCCGTCGCCTTCTATTAAAGTAATATTATGTTCTTTATTCAAGTTTAAAATCTCCGTTTTTATTAAGATGAGCAACCAAACCTCCATCTTCGAGCAGTTTTATCATAACTTCCGGCAGTGGAGTTATTGTAAGTTCAATATTTTTTGTTATGTCTTTTAATGTGCCTTTTTTTAAATCAAGTTCCAATTCATCATTTTTATCTATTTTATCTGTATCGCATTCTATTGCTAAAAGTCCTATATTGATTGCGTTTCTATAGAAAATCCTTGCAAATGATTTTGCAATTACCGCTCCTACTCCTGCTATTTTTATAATTTGAGGAGCATGTTCTCTGCTTGAACCTAATCCAAAATTATTTCCCGCAACTATAAAATCTCCCTTTTGAACTTTTGAGGCGAATTCAGAATCAGCATCTTCGAGAACGTGTTTTGCAAATTCTTCTAAATCATTTCTTAAATGGAATAATCTTCCCGGAGCAATGTGATCGGTTGAAATATTATCTCCGAATTTAAAAGCTTTGCCCCTTTTTATGTATTTATTTGACATATAAGATTCCTTTATCGGAATAGATTATATAATAAAAAAAGAGATTATAAAATTGGAATTACAACAAAATAAAAAATTTATTATATAATTTTTTTATGGATAAAAAAGTTAAAGTTGGAATAGTGGGGCTTGGTTTAATCGGCGCTTCTTTGCTTAAAATTCTTTCTGAAAAGAAAAATTATGAAATTTATTGCGTTTCTTTTTCGAGTTCTGAAAAAGCACTTTCATATTGTAAATTTGCAGGTCGGGATTTAGAAATTTTAAAAGATTGTGACATAGTTTTTGTTTGTTCTTCTATAGAAAAAACTCCGGAAATATTACAGAAATTGGATAATATTTTACCAAAAGAAACACTGGTTGCAGATGTTTGCTCAGTTAAATCTCATTTGATTGAAAAGAAATTTAGATATAATTTTATACTTTCGCATCCGATGGCGGGTTCTCATGAATCCGGTTTTGAAGCATCAAGAAAGAATTTATTTGAAGGCAGCAAGTGGCTTATAGGAAAGAACAATGCATTATTAGAAAAAATTATTAAAGAAACAGGTGCAATGCCTATTTTATTTGATATGAATAAACATGATATTTATTGTGCTCAAATTTCTCATTTGCCTGCAATTTTATCAATTTTGTTTTTTGATATTGTTCAGGATAATGCTAAACAAATTGCTTCAAGCGGTTTTAGAGATTTTACCAGACTTGCAATGACAAGCCCGAGGCTTTCATTGGATATGTTGAAAAATAATTTTGAAAACATAGAGCAAATTTTTAATTTGTTAAGTAAAAAGTTTAATGACTTGAAAAATTATTCTGATGATGAGAAAATCAAATTATTTAGTGCTATAGCACAAAAAAGAGCAAATATGTATGATAGTTGTGGAAAAAATATATTCAAAATATAAAGAATTAAAGCTGTACTTAAAGGAGAAATGGCAAACTTTAAGTATTTTGGATAGGTATATTTTAAAACAATTGAGTGATGTTTTTATTTTGGGAGTTATTATTTTTACTTCAATTATTTTTGCTTCAGAGACATTTACTCAATTGATAAAACAAATTTCTTTATATGGGATTCCGTTTCATATTGCGATTATGATGATTGTATTAAATTTGCCGCAGGTTTTTGTTCTTACTATTCCTATTTCAACTTTATTTGCAACGGTTATGACCGTTAATGATTTAAGTTTAAAGTCGGAGATAACAATTTTTAAAGCGTGCGGGATAAGTATTGAACGTGTGAGTCGCCCTATTTTTTGTTTTGCGCTTGTTATGACTTTTGCAAGCTTTTTAATTAACGAGCTTATAGTTCCGGTAACTTCAGTCCAATCTAAGTCTCTTGCTATATATTCTCTTGAGCAAAAGCATATTCCTGAAAATAAGATGAATTTTACCATTAAAGATATAGATAAAGAAGGCAAATTAAAACGGCTTTTTTATGCACAGTGGTGCAAAGATAAAACATTGAATAATGTTACCGTGGTTGATATTTCAAATCCTAAGAATATTCAAATAGTTCAAGCAAATAAAGGTACGACATCCGATTATGGTTGGAAGTTTGATGACGGGGTTATTTATACTATTTCCAAAAACGGTAAAATATTCAATACAAGTCTTTTTGAAGAGTCAAACGTAAGTTTTGGAATAGGCGATGTCAGTGAAATGGTAAAAGAAACAACGAACGAATTTAATTTCTTTAAACTAATGCGGCACATAAAAAGGCAGAGGACAAAATTAGAAAAGAAAGTTCGTTTGGAATATGAAATTAATCTTTTTGATAAATTAGCTTTACCTGCAACCACATTTGCACTTGCTTTAATCGGTGTTCCGCTTGCAATTACTCCTCCCAGAGTAAGGTATAACAGGGGCTTTTTGTTTAGTATTTTAATTATTTTTGTTTATTATGTTATAAGAGCTTTGTCTTTAAATCTTGGCGCAACAGGAACTATTTCGCCGTTTTTGGCCGCTTGGCTTCCCGTGGCTTCGATTGCAATTTTAGGCGGATTTTTGTTTTATAAGAAAGCTTTTAAAATATAGAATTATGCTGCTTTATTTGAAAAAAGCACTACTGATGAAAGTATGTCTTGAAAATCATTTGCTAAAATTTCTGCAAAATCATTAGAATCTATTTGAGTTAAAACAATTTGAGTCAAATCAAGAGGTAATTGTTGTATCATGGGAATTAAAAATTCAGAATCAAGAGTTGACATTAATTTGACTTTATCTTCTTTCATAAGTAAATCCATAGGTGCAATTATATCTTGAGGTTCAAATAAATATACTAAATCCGGTTCTTGAGATACAATACCGTTTATTAAATTTATTTTGCTTTCTCTTTGCATTGAAAGAAGAAATTTTTTATATTCCTTAAAATCAAGATTTTCTAAATGTTCTAAATATTCATCTCGCTTTTTGTCTTTAAATTCTATTCCGAAAGATTGAATCATGATTTTTTCAAGTGTTTCTTTATCCAAACTTTCGAAATAATTTTGCGCATATCTTCTTTCAACTTCCGGTTCCATAATGAAATTATTCATCGATTCTTCATCCATAAACATAAGAATATCTATGAGATTAAATTCTTGAAAAATCATTGTTGTTAAAGTTTCAATGGGTAATTTGACTGCCAGTTCCATTAGTTTTTCTTCATTAAAGAAATTAAGCCCTTTTGCCAGTTGTTCTTGTGTTAAGTATGGGAGCAGCTTATCGATGTCATCTTCAGACATATTTTGCAAGATAATGAGTTTATTTTCAACATTTGCAAGCTTAAAAATTTCATAAATTTTATCCGGATTAGATAGAATTTTTTTATAATTTGCAGCTTTTTCGTTACCCTGTGCTGCTTCGAGCTCCATAATTTCTTCAATATCTTTGTTTGCATATTGAAGAATTCTTTTT
Organism: Candidatus Gastranaerophilales bacterium; assembly: GCA_944325655.1. Classification (GTDB taxonomy): domain Bacteria; phylum Cyanobacteriota; class Vampirovibrionia; order Gastranaerophilales; family Gastranaerophilaceae; genus RUG14156. Next base: position 993 of record CALVAW010000047.1, on the reverse strand, counting down.
ATCGGTATACCGAAAAATTTATTTAATAATGTAAAGTCGACATTTAATTGAATCAATTTTTCACCTGATTATATATAGATTATATATTCTTATATATAAAAAGTTATTTAAAATATGAAAATTGACTTGTTTTAATTAAATGAAATAAAAATTTACAAATTTTATTTATTTAATCTTTTACAAAGTTTTAATATAAGTTCAATATCTTTTTCATTCATAAAAGAGATGTGTTTAAATATTTCTTTTGTGGTTTTGTTTTTTAATATGTGTCCTAGCGTGTATTTTGTATTATTGTCAATATAAATTGGGGATATAGGAGTATTTTCATATTCAATAAAATCATCAATGGAACACTCCAGTACATTTGCAATTTTTTGAAGTGTATCCAGAGTCGGGTTTTTATTGGTTCCGCTAAATATTTTATCTATATTGCTTATTGGTATGCCTGTAAGTTGTGAAATTTTATAATTTGTCAGCTTTTTTTTATTTTTTTGAAAATTTAATTTTTCTTTGCTTAGAGTGTTCATTTTAAATTACTCCTCGCTCAATAATATAGGAAAAATGGCTTTTATGCAAGATGCTTGGGTACTATAACTTTGGATGAATTTATTTCTTGACTACTATAATAAAATGAAGTATTATTTTATTGTTACTATAATATAATAGTGTAAAATGTAAATATATTAATACTGTTATTAATACCATAAGATGTTTAAAAATTTACTCTTGGAACTTTTAAAAAATAATATGAAAATTTCTGATGTTGCTGCTTCTTTAAATATAACGGAGCAATGTTTGATATTAAAATTATTTGGGAAAAAGGATTTTAAAATTACTGAATGTTTGAAAATACAAAGTTTAATTGCAGATGGAAGTATATGTTTAGATTATCTTTTCAAAAAGTTTTAAAAAATTTCGCCTTCTCTCTAATCGAACTTATGATTAGCTTGATTACAATAAGTTGTATAGCAGCAGCTTTCACTCCCGTTGTAA
>CALVAW010000046.1 GCA_944325655.1 Candidatus Gastranaerophilales bacterium | reverse complement strand
TTTCCTGTTTTAATTGCATACGCTAAACCTCCTGCGATAGCAGCAAGTCCTATTGCAACAGGAATTAAAACTTTTTTGTTTGCTTTTATTTTATCAATAAGCCCTGTTTTATTTTTTGTTGATAATTCTACGGTATCATTTTTAATTTCGGGAATTGGACTTTGTGGTTGTACGTTGCTGATGGAATTATTTAGCGGTGTGTTTATTATCTTTTGATTAATAGGACTTATTGGTGCAGTCATAATTTTTTTCTTCCTTTTAAAAAACTAATATGTCTATTGTAAAACATGTGAAGAATTTTTATTGTTGTTATAATACTTTCTTTTTAAGAATTGTAACAATAGCATTTAAAAATAATTTATTCTTTATTTGTACTATAATATTAAATACAAAATGTTATTGCCGGGTCGGAATTAAAAACCTTACCGGTGTGGTAAAAATTAAGGAGAAAAAAATGACATTAAAAAACTTTTTGTTTACATCGGAATCTGTTACGGAAGGACATCCTGATAAAGTTTGCGACCAGATATCAGATGCTATTTTAGATGAATTTTTGACAAAAGATCCAAAATCAAGAGTAGCGGCAGAAACTACTGTAACAACCGGAATGGCTCTTGTTTGCGGTGAAATTACATCAAATTGTTATGTTGATATTCCTTCTGTTGTTAGAAATACAATAAAACAAATTGGTTATAACGGAGAAGAAGGCGGTGGATTTGATTATAAGACTTGTGCAGTTTTAACATCAATTGATGAACAATCTTCAGATATCGCAGGCGGAGTGAATAAAGCCCTTGAAACACGTTCTGACAATTCCGATACATCAAAAGATGAAACTTTAGACATTGGTGCAGGTGATCAGGGTATTATGTTTGGTTATGCTTGCAACGAAACAAGAGAGCTTATGCCGCTTCCAATTTCTTTAGCTCATAAATTAGCATACAGACTGTCGCAGGTTAGAAAACAAAGACTTGTTGACTATCTTCGTCCTGATGGAAAAAGTCAGGTGACGGTTGAATATAGAAACGGAAAACCTTATAGAATTGATACTATTGTTATTTCTACTCAACATGACCCTGAAATAAAAGGCATTTCTGACAACAAAAAAATACAGGAGATTATAAAAAATGACATGATAAATCTTGTAATCAAGCCTGTATTTGAAAATTATGATGTAAAACCGGATGAAACTACAAAATATTTAATTAATCCTTCAGGAAGGTTTGTAATCGGAGGTCCCCAAGGAGATGCCGGTTTAACGGGAAGAAAAATTATAGTTGATACTTATGGCGGATATGCTCGTCATGGCGGCGGTGCTTTCTCAGGTAAAGACCCTACAAAAGTTGACCGCTCGGCTGCTTATGCTGCTCGTTGGGTTGCAAAAAATATAGTAAAGGCGGGTTTGGCGGAAAAATGCGAAATCGAACTTGCTTATGCTATAGGTAAATCTCAACCTGTATCTGTTTTGGTAGACACTTTTGATACAGGTAAGATCAGTGACGAGGAGTTATCAAAGATTGTTTCTGAAACTTTTGACTTAAGACCGGCCGCAATTATTAAGCAATTTGATTTAAGAAATTTACCGGCAAAAAATGGTGGTAAATTTTATCAAAAATTAGCTGCATACGGACATGTCGGACGTGAAGATTTTCAAATTCCATGGGAAGAAACTCAAATGGCAGATGAGCTGGTAAAGAAAGCTTCTTCCGTTTTGGTCAGATAGTTTAAACCGCCTTTCGGGGCGGTTTTTTAGGATATATTATGCAAAAAAATAATGAAACTTTGCCAATAGGATTACTTATTAAATCTTCTGTTTTTGCACAATCTTTAAATGATACAAAACTGCAATCCGTAATTAAGCACTCTACTATTTTTTCTTTTTGGGGTGAGATTGCGGGGAAAAAATTTGAAAAAATATCAATTCCATATTTAATTAAGGGTTCGGTTTTTTATGTCAGTGCAAGAAGCCCTGTAATTATACAAGAACTATCATTATACAAAGATATTTTGATTAAGAAAATCAACTCTTATTCTATGCCTTTAGGTATTGAAATAAAAAAAATTTCTTTCAGTTATAAAAATTATGATGAAATTGTTGCGAACAATATTCTTCAAAATTATCCGGAAGATGAAACTGTTTGGTATAATCAAAATGATTTGGATAAAGTTGAGCTGGAATTAGATAAGAAGATAAGTGCCGCTATAAATAATATAAAATTTTTGAGTGATGAACAAAAAAAAGAGTTGATTTACAAAATTAATTCAAATTATAAAGCTCAGTATTTAAGAAAAAATACCTCAATTGTATAATATATTTCTAAAATACTGGACAAAAATAAAAAATAGTGTATAATTAATATTGCTGGTTAAATGAGGATTATTATGTTTAAAATTCTACTTGGACTTATCCGAAGCTTAAGACCTTATCAACAAGAAGGCCTGGTTTTTGTTCCGATTAGGAAGGATTAATTAAATAAAATTAATGTTTAAAAAAGGCCTTTTTTGTAAAAGGTCTTTTTTTATGTTAAAAATTCTTTATATTTTGTATTTAGGAAGCAAGATTTTATATTCATTGCTTTTAATGAATGAGTAAGGAAAAAATATGAAATTTAATAAAAATTTTCAAATAAAAAAACAAGTTCAAAAATTAATGAATTTAATTTGGGGACTATAATTTATACAAAGGAATGAAATGGCAATACCGAGCATTATAACAACTGGATTTATAAAAACATTATCAGGCCTGGGCAATAATTCTGATTCTATTGTACCTATGGCAGTTAAAGATATTATCTCTGATTGTACATTAATACATACATACAAAAAAGAAGGAGATAAGGATGATGTAAGGGAAAAAACTATTGAAGAATTTGGTACGGGTGCTCTTTGGTTATTTGGAATTCCTATAATTAAAAAAATAATAGATAAAACAATCTATCCTGCTCTTTCTTTAAATCCTGACTTAGATCCAAGAATTTTAAACAATAAAAACGGCAGGTTTGATTTTTTAAAGTCAGTTGCAAAAGATGGAGAGAAAAAAGTTTTTGATTCTTTATCTCAAAAAACCAAGCTCTTTAATAAATTTGAATTGCCTTTTAGTAATTATAAAGCATATAAAGGTGTTTATGCTTTTAAATTTTTAATTTCTACGGTATCATGCGCCTTTGCATTAACTAAATTAATAAAGTATAAACAAAAAACAACCGATGAGAGAATAAAAAAAGATTTGGCAAAAAACAAGGATAACTCTCGTTATGTTCAATCTTTTGCTAATAAAGAAAACTTATACAGTGCTTTTTTAGACAAAACAAAGAAAAAAAATATATCATTCGGTAATGCAATTGCGCTAAAAACCGGAGATTTTATGAAGGATTTCGTGTTTAATCCGGTTAAAAATACTTCTATATTGGATGCTTGCATTGCAGGTACAAGACTAAAAGAATCACGTAAGGGCGAAAAGCTTGAAGTGCTATTAAAAGAATTATTCCAAATCATGTTTATATATGTAATTGCTAAGCCGATTCAAAAGGCGTTTGAAGCAATGGGAAGAGCTTTAAAATTGCCCATTGAGCTTGATCCTAACGTAATATTTGACGCTAATATTAAAGATAAATTAAATGCAAGCAAAAAAGATATTGAAACTCTTATGAATTCTAAAAATTTATTGAAAAGTATATATGAGCTTGAATCAAGCAGTTCTCTTGTTGAACTTTTATCTAAAAATGGTGTATTGCCTGTAATTAAGGATAAAAACGGAATTCAAGCTATAAGCACTTTTAAAGAGATTGATGAAAATGCAGTAAAAAAAGCGCTCAAAAATCTTGAAGATTTGTCGGGTGCAATTTCTTCAATAAAGAAAATAAAAGCATTTAAGGCATTTGCTGTTGTAGGAAATGTCGCACTTGCCATTTGCGCTATGGGAGTATTACAGCCAAAAATAACGATTTGGATGAGAAAAAAATTAAACAACGGCGACAACAGAAACCCTGCTATAGTCCAGCGTGAAAAAGAAATGGGCAAAGTTAATTCTTGATTTATAAATTGCTATACTTCTATAAAAAGTTTTCTGCCGACTATGTTTGGTCTTCCATTATAATATCCTGCAAAGTACCCTCCTGCTACGGGTTGGTTTTTGCCATAATTGTACCCTGAACCAAAAGTTGTTGATAAAAAAGGATTTTCATTTTGGTTTTTGAAGGGATTATTTGATTGCACTGTTGTTTTGGGTAGTGTTGCAATTTGATTGGTTGAGCTAAGAGATTTTGTTAAAAGTGAAACAAGATTTGATAACATAAATTATCCTTTTTTATTTTATTTAATGATAAAAATCTAACTGTCAACCAAGTTTAGCATTTTAATTCAGATATTAAATCAAGCATTTGATTGGTAAACTTTAACAAATATTAATTATATATTCAAATTTTAATTCTTATGATAGAATTATATTATTAAGATGACTTTATCATTTTTATATATAAACAACTAAATATGAAAACAGTCTATCTTTAGGACTATACATTAAAAGAGGACTAGGAAAATTATTACCGTATTATATGTAATCTTGGCAATATTGCTTGTGGTAACAGCTGTTGTGGGCATGCTTTTTGTCAGATGTAAAGCAAAAGTTGAAGTTCTTGAGAAGAATGAACAAAAATATATTGAAGATTTTAAAGAAAAAGAGTCTTTTTTAAAGAAAGAAGCTTTGATTTCAGCTAAAGAACAGCTTCATAAAGAGAGAGCAGATTTTGAAGAAATGGCTCGCGAGAAGAAGCTGGAGTTTGAAAAAATCCAACAGGATTTATTTAAGAAAGAAGATGAAATCGAGGCAAAAACACAGTCGATTACCGATAGAGAATTAGTCTTGTCTAAAAAACAAGATATACTTGAAGAAAAAGAAGATTATTTAGCCGAAACAATAGCAAAGCAAATATCTGAGCTTGAACGAGTTGCTCAAATGTCTCGTGATGAAGCAAAAGAAATGTTATTAAACCAGCTTAAAGATGAGCTTGCTGCCGAACAAGTTCAATTAATACGTGAAAATGAAATTAAAATTAAGGAATCTGCTGATGAATTGGCTAGAGAATTACTTAGTCAAACAATGCAAAGATGTGCTATAGAACAGGTTATAGAAACAAGCGTTTCTGTTGTGTCTTTGCCTTCTGATGAAATGAAAGGCAGAATAATCGGAAGAGAAGGCAGAAATATTCGTACTTTAGAAACATTGACCGGAGTTGACCTGATTATTGATGATACGCCGGAAGCTGTCGTTTTGTCATCATTTGACCCCGTAAGACGTGAAATTGCAAAATTGACGATTGAAAAACTAATTCAAGACGGAAGAATACATCCGGTAAGGATTGAAGAAGTATATGAAAAATCCGTAAAAGAAGTTGAAAATAAAATCAAACAAGAAGGTGAACGGGCTGCTGTTGACCTCGGAATTATGAACCTTAACAAAGAGCTTTCAAAAACACTTGGACGCTTATATTATAGAACAAGCTATGGTCAGAATGTTCTTAAACATTCGATAGAAGTGGGACAAATTGCCGGAATGCTTGCTGCTGAACTTGGTTCGGATGTAAAAAGCGCAAAACGTGCCGGTCTTTTGCATGATATCGGTAAAGCTGTTGATCAAGAACAGGAAGGCACACATGTACAGCTTGGCGCTGATTTAGCACGCAGGTTTGGTGAAAAAGAATTAATAGTTCACGCAATTGAAGCTCATCATGATGATGTTCCTTGTAACACATTAACTGATGCTTTGGTAAAAATTGCCGATACAATATCTGCAGGCAGACCGGGTGCACGTCGTGATACGCTTGAAATCTATATTAAACGCCTTAAAAAACTGGAAGAGATTGCAAACAGTTATGAAGGCATTAAGCAGACATTTGCTGTTCAAGCTGGTCGAGAGGTTAGGGTTATTGTTCAACCGAATGTTTTTGATGATATTGCCAGTGCAAAATTAGCTCGTGATATTGCAAAACGTATTGAGGATGAACTGGAGTACCCGGGTCAAATTCGTGTAACAGTTGTTAGAGAGACAAGAGTTACCGAAATTGCAAAATAGCGACAATTTTGAAAATGCAAGATAAATTTAAAATATTATTTATTGGCGATATTGTTGGCAGATCAGGAAGAAAAGCTGTTAAAAAGTTTCTTGTTGATGATGCAAATAAGAATAATTATGATTTTATTATTGCAAATGCTGAAAATGCAAGCCACGGTTTCGGTTTAACAAAAAAAAATCATGATGATTTATTGAATTACGGAGTAAATTGTTTAACTTCCGGTAATCATATTTGGGATAAAAAAGATATTTTTCAATATATCCAAGACTCTACCGCTCTAATCAGGCCTTATAATTATCACAAATCATTATTGGGAGTAGGTTATAGAATTTTTAACGACAAGATTATAGTTGTTAATTTATTGGGTAAAACGTTCCTCCCCCCTATTGATTGTCCTTTTGAATCATTGGAAAGATTGATTTCTAATTTAAAAAGCGAAGGCATGCTCGATGATAAGATATTGTTTATTGATTTTCATGCGGAAGCCACTGCTGAAAAAAAATGTTTTGCTAAATTCGCTGCTTCATTAGGTGCGACTGCCGTTATAGGAACTCATACGCATGTGCAAACTGCTGATGAAGAAATTATGTGTGATTGCGCATATTTGACAGATGTTGGTTTTTGCGGCAGTAAGAATGGCGTAATCGGAATGGAATATGAAGCATCATTAAGAAGGTTGGTTACTTCAGTTAATGAACGTTTCGAAGTCGAGATGTCTTATCCGTATTTGTTTAATGCTTGTGAGATTGAATTTTTGGGAAAATGTGCTACAAGTATTAGAAGAATAAGTTTTGAATATACACAAGATGAGGATAAAGAAAGTGAAGATTGATTTACATATCCATACAACTTATTCTGACGGCATGTTAAGTCCTGAAGAAATTGTAGATACAGCGATAAGCTGCGGTTTGGACGTTGTAGCTTTAACTGATCACGATAATGTACTTTCATATCAAATTGCATCTGATTATTTGAAAAAAAATAATTTAAAATTAGAGATTATCCCAGGAGTTGAAATAAATACTATTTATAAAAATTATGAAGTCCATATACTTGGATATTTTATGGATAAAAATAATAATGATTTTATAAATATGATTGATTTTCAACAAAAAGCAAGAATTGAACAAACGCATAAAATCATTGATTTGCTGTCAAAAAAACAAGGTATCAGAATTAAATTTGAGGATGTTCAAAAGCTTGTTGCGCCGATGGGTTCCATCGGGCGTCCTCATATAGCGCGCGCAATTACAAATTCCGGCGGAACGGATAATGTAATGGAAGCTTATGCAAAGTTTATTAATAATAATTCAGATGTGTATGTCGAAAGAAAGACAGTCTCTCCTTATGATGCGGTTGAAGTCATAAGTGAAGCGGGCGGTATTCCGGTTTTTGCGCATCCTATAGATGTTGAAATTGCAGATGATTTAACAAGAGAATTGGTAAGTTACGGATTGAGAGGGATTGAAGCATATCATAGAAAACACTCTCCTGCTGCGGTTGAACATTTTTCAACCCTTGCAGAACAGTATGGTCTTATTGTAACGGGAGGTTCTGATTTTCATGCTCCTTCAATGAACCATGGAACAATTTTGATGGGCAAAAATTTTGTACCTGATTGGGTTTATGATAAATTAATGCGTGAGAAAAAAAGAATAGAGTTGGCTTAGTATTTTATTATTTAAAAAAATAAGTAAACGTAAAGTTTTGTATATATAAATTATTTGTGTTTGTTATTCTTCATTTAGCTGTATTTTTCGGAATTTACATTATAAGTGTTTTTAAATTCATTGATTTTTTTAAAATTAAAAGAGCCTCTTTTGAGGCTCTTTTTTATGTATTTTATTGTTAAAATATGTTTTTGTAACTTAAGGTTACTCCTTGATCAGCGGAATTTGTTTCTCTATCGTTTTTAGGTGCTGCCGTTGCGTTTTTGTTTTCAGGCGCAGGAAACGCTTCAAGAGAGACAGTATTTAAATTGTTGTTAGTGTTGTTTACGTCTTGGATTTCTGTGTAACTTTCTTGTGGTACCGAAGTTACTGCGGACACTTATGTATTGTTTGGTGTTTCTTCATTTTTAAAATCTGCTTCATTGTTGTTTGTGTCCGGTTTTTTACATTCGGTAGTATTGTATTCATCTGTCGT
>CALVAW010000045.1 GCA_944325655.1 Candidatus Gastranaerophilales bacterium | reverse complement strand
ATTAGAGAAAAAGCTTTTATAGTGCAAAATATATTTAATATTTTTTTCATAATTGCAATTTTTTAATAATTAAAATAATTCCTATCACGTTCGTGAACGAGATAGAAACATATTACACTTATCATATAAAAAAAGCAAGAAATTTTATAAATATGATGGCAGTAGAAAATAAATCCGATAAAAATCTGAAAAATAAAATTCTAATCCAAAAAGCAACGGGAAAAATATATAAAAAACTTAAAAAGAATAAAAGTAACTATCTTTTTGGTGCAGAATATGAAATTTCGACTTCACTTTTAAGCAACATTGAAAGAGGGCTTAAAGACCCGCAATTAACAACAGTTTTTAAACTATCAGAAGCATTGGGACTTAAAGCACATGAATTTATCAAAGAAATCGAAGAAATTTTGCCTAATGACTTTTCTTTAATCGATACATAAATAAACATGCCTGAATAATTTCAGGCATTTATATTTATTTTTGTGTTTTAGTTATATTTTTTCTAAAAATAACTTATCTGCCAATGGTTGCAAAGTTCTTCCGTTTAAACGTTTTGAAATTTTCTTTAATTTCTGACTCATAACTTCCATCTCAGGTGTCCAAACAAAATTTTCAAGAACATATTTTTCACCTTCTGAAAAATCGCCTGACATCTGAATTTTAACAATTTCTGCAAGCATTTGACGGGCAACATATACCATCATATCAATATTTATGGAAAGAACACCTTCTTTTGAAATTTTCATTGCTCCGTTTTGAATAAAATAATAATTTTGCATAACAGAACGAACCCTGTGCGCTTGTGTTATATCGGGTTTTGATTTTAACATATTATCAGCAGCATAGGTTACTATTATTTTTTTTCTTTCTTCTTCGCTATATAATCCTGCCTCAGTCAATACATCCAGCATAGATAAAGAAACCATATCAGCTTTATTTTCTTCAATTATAGATTTATATTTTCCCAAAGCTTCGCTTCCTGTTTTAGGTCCCAATGAATGACCGTTTTCATGCCCGATTGTAAATGCATGATCCATGGTATCATCGTAATATTTATGAAATTCCTTATCTAAAATATTATCTAATCTCTCCTGTAATTTCTTTTTAGCATCTTCATCCGTAATAAAACGAATTTGCCTGTGATAAACATTTCTTCTGCCGCCGCCTATGGTTAAAGAAAGTTTATCATTATTAGGTAAATTTTCAGCCAAAGTTATACCTGCTCGAAAAGCTCCAACATCTCCGGCCACCTCAATTAAATCAACATCCACCATGGTTTGAGAAATTTCAGCTTCATCAGAAATTGTCTGTTCATATTCCTCACTATAAGGCATATTTTTTGCCATCAAAGAAAGATAATCTTTAACTTTTAAAATATAATCCGTACCTTCTTTGTTAACAATTCCGACTCTGCAACCTAAATAATCTTTCGAAATAACTTCAATATTATTTTCTTTTAATAACTTCGACAATTCCTCATTTTCAAACACTGTCTCTGTCATTTCATCAGAATAATTCTCTCTTGTAATTGTAAATTCCAACGGAGTATCTTGTAAACTTGCCCATTTTTTATCTGCATAAGCATCCAGCATAGGGTCTGCAACCAAAAAAGCCTGAGATTGCAATCTCAAATATTCATTAAACTCAATATTGGTCGAAAGACAACTTGCTCTTAATAAAAGTTCTGCAATTTTTTTAAAATCGTCAGAGAATTTCTCAACATAATCAATAGCCACAAGCTCGTTTTTTTTATGTTTATTTCTTTCAATAACGCTTCTTTGATTTAATATCTTTTTTACTTCAGAAATCTTATCTTTTTTAATCATATCTATTAATATGTTATGAAATTCTTCTTTAGATAAATCCTCAGGATAAAGCCCTCTGCCGGGAGCTTTTTCCAAATTTGCCGCCAACTTAACAAGATTTGATTCACAATCCAAGGCAAAAATTCCTTTTTGAGCATCAAACAATATTTTGGTCAACTCTGCCCTTTTGTCACCGGTTTTTGCGGATTTTTTTATTTCTTCATCGAGAAATTTCTTAAAAGGCAAATTATGAGAAGAATCAAGCTGCATATTTATTTTTTCAATAATTCTTGCAGCCTTCACAAGATAAGTCAAAGCTTTTTTGTCACCGTCCGATAATGTTAAAAACTCAATAGCATCAACATCAAGCATGTGTTTTGTCAAAAGACAATCTTTAGAAGTTCTTTTTTCTAATTCCTCTAAACTCAAACCGTAATTATATTTCATAATTTAATTCTATCCTATATTCTACAAAAAGATTATATCATCTTAAATTTTAAAATTATTCAATTGTAACATTATCTTCATATTGAAATATAAATTAACAATAAAAAAAATTTATATATTTTAAATTAAACGTAAAAAGGGAAAACTATGAAAATCTTACCAATACAAAATTTTAAAATTCAAAATATCTCAAATTATAGAAAAATAGGCTTTAGAGGAACATCTTCTCCCAATGAAGACACATTTGAAAGAAGTTCTGATAATATTTTTAGTCCGGAAAATTTACGCAAAATACTCTCAAATCCGGATAATGAAATAGGTCACGGAGCACATAATATCGTATATGCAATCCCTGGTAATGAAGAATATGTTTTAAGAATAAACAAAAGATTCTTCCATCCGAATATTCAAGAAGCTCAATATATTGATACAGACAAACATCTGGATATAAATATCGGTCAAGAAGTTGGATATATAAGAACAAACGGTCCAATAAAAGGAATGATGCAAAATATTGAAGTATTGAAAAAACAACAAGGAATATCATACGCAGTTCCGACTCCAAGGGCAATTTCAGACCCGGACGGCAATTTATTACCAAATGAAGCTCCCTATGAAGATATTTCAAGAAAAATAAGTTTTAAAACTTTACTTGATAAATTATCTAAAATGGATATAAAAGCCTATGAAAAATTATTAGATACTTTAATGAAAGCGGAAGAATACGGTTATTGCTTTGACCCTTTTAATTCAACCAATATAATTATCACTGATGATGAAATTAACATGATTGATTTTGAAAAATCAAAAATAACTTGCAGTCTTATTGACCTTTTATATTCTCTTACAAATTTTGAATATATAAGAAATTATTATATGGATCCATACATAGATGAAAGTTTAAAACATGAAGCTTGGGAAGAAACAATAACAATTATTTCAAAATTTATAAAAGCAATGCAAAATAAAGGTCTTAAATTTAATCATGAATACCTTAGAAGCATAAATTCATTACAAATACTTAAAAGCAATGAATTTAAACAGGCAATCGGGTATAATCCCGATGATAATCTCACTGTTTACCAAACTTTAGCAAAAATAGGCCTTTTTGATCTTCCTTCTACCTAAGAAAATTCCAAAACAACCTTTTTGCTTTTGAAATAAAATCGACATTATTATCTTGTTTTTCAATTACGGTATATGAATATTCCAAAGGTTGAGTTGTTCTTTTATAATGAACATCACTATATCCAAACAACATAACATATACCGGAGCATATCCGTCAGGAATCCTTAAATAGTCACAAAATTCAGGCATAATTTTTAAAATTGCTTCCATAAATCCGCACCATAATGTTCCTAAACCAAGGCTATTAGCATATAATTCAAAATAACTTAATGCAATTATTCCGTCTTCTTTAGGACAAGGAGCATTTACCGGAGCGCAAACAACAACCATGTGAGGTGCGCCTCTGAACAATATATCTTCTCCGTTTAAAAAAGCTCCTTTATATTTTGAAAACTTATTTAAAGTTTTTACAAAAAATTGCAAAGGTTTTTTATCCAAAAGAGAAATTATTTTTTTATTGACTTTTGAACGAAAATCATCCATAACATCAATATTTTCAATAAAAGAAAAATGCAATTTATGATTATTACAACCTGTTGGAGTATAATTTAGCATTTTTTTCAATTTATTAATTGTTTCTTTATCAACATTTTCCCTTTTATAATGGCGAACGCTTCTTCTTGATTGAATTAAATTTAAAATATCATCAGGATTAAGATTCTTTATTTCATCAGAATTCTCGGGATTTTTTCCCATTATTGATATAGCACCCGCTGGACAAACAGCAAAACAATGCTGACATTCGATACATTTTAAGGGATTTTTCATATCGGGAATTTGATTTTCTTCTTGAGAAATTGCTCCCGTGAAGCAATCCTTAACGCAAAGACCACATTTTACGCATTTATTTTCATCAATTATAAAACCATGTTTCATAGTACCCCCTTAACATTTTATATAATAAACCAAAAAAGAAATTTTTTAATATTAAAACAGCTCATTTGGTGGAGTTATTTTTTTTATTTATAAGTATAATCAAGGAACGGGAATAGTTTTATTAATAAAGGAATTAGTAATGAAAAAAACTACGGCATTATTATTTGCTCTTTTATCAGTTACAATGCCAACTATTGCAAGTGAAGCAAATCTGGTAGTTCCCAATATAAAAGGGGACACATCAAGCTTTAATTTGCTTTTAACGGGAATTGTTGTAGCTGTTATAGGAAGCATTTTTGGTTTAATTGAATTTTTAAAAATCAAAAAAATTAAAGTTCATCCTGTAATGGAACAAGTCGGAAACACAATTTTCGAAACATGTAAAACATACCTCATACAACAAGGTAAGTTTCTGATTGTGTTAGAAATATTGATAGCTCTATGTATAGCCTATTATTTTGGAGTACTCGAAAAAATGGGTATTTCAGGGGTCGGATTAATTCTAATTTGGTCAATTATAGGTATTTTAGGTTCATATCTTGTTGCATGGTTTGGAATTCGTATGAACACCCTTGCAAATGCAAGAACATCTTTTCAAGCACTACGCTCAAAACCTCTCAACTGTTTAAATATTCCATTAAAAGCCGGCATGAGCATAGGCGTTTTGCTTGTTTCGGTTGAATTAATTTTAATGCTTATTATTTTACTCTTTGTACCCGGACATCTTGCGGGTGCTTGTTTCATAGGTTTTGCAATTGGTGAATCCCTTGGTGCATCAGCACTTCGTGTTGCAGGGGGAATATTTACAAAAATTGCAGACATTGGTTCCGATTTAATGAAAATACAATTCGGAATTAAAGAAGACGACCCGAGAAATCCCGGGGTAATTGCAGATTGCACAGGCGATAACGCAGGAGACAGCATAGGACCATCTGCAGACGGTTTTGAAACATACGGTGTCACAGGTGTTGCACTTGTCAGCTTCATCCTTTTGGGAGTATTTCCTCAATATCAAATACAACTCCTTGCCTGGATATTCACAATGAGATTTTTAATGATTATTACTTCAATTATTTCTTATTGGATTAATAATATAACTACAAACTTATACGCTAAAAAGTGCGAAAAGAAAAATATAAGATTTGATTTTGAAGTTCCGTTAACAAAACTGGTTTGGTTAACTTCAATTTTATCAATAATTATGACATTTTGCGTAAGCAAATGGCTATTGGGTTCAATGCCAAATGGGCTTTGGTTTGTTTTATCTTTAATTATTTCTTGCGGAACACTGGGGGCAGCATTAATCCCTGAAATGACAAAAATATTTACAAGTCCTAAAGCAAAACATACAAAAGAAGTTGTTACAGCCTCAAAAGAAGGAGGAGCTTCTCTTACAATTCTATCAGGTATTGTCTCCGGTAATTTTTCAGGCTTTTGGGTTGGAGCCGTTATAGTTCTTCTAATGGGATTAGCATATTTTGCAAGTCAATATATTTCAAATGTAATGATATATCCTTCAGTTTTTGCATTTGGACTTGTTGCATTTGGTTTTCTGGGTATGGGTCCTGTTACAATCGCAGTTGACAGCTATGGTCCTGTAACAGATAATGCTCAATCAGTATATGAACTTTCTTTGATTGAAGAGCAGCCGGACATATCAATGCAAATTGAAAAAGCATACGGTTTCAAACCTGATTTTGAAAATGCAAAAAAATATTTGGAAGAAAATGACGGAGCAGGAAATACATTTAAAGCAACATCTAAACCGGTTCTGATAGGAACTGCTGTGGTTGGTGCTACAACAATGATATTTTCATTAATTCTCGTAATCAAAAATACATTAGGAATTACTCCGGAAAGTATTTTAAATCTTTTAAATCCGTACACTTTGCTTGGATTTATCGCAGGCGGAGCCGTTATTTATTGGTTCTCAGGAGCTTCTATGCAAGCTGTAACAACAGGAGCATACAGAGCAGTTGAATATATTAAAAATCATATTAAACTCGGAGAAGCAGACGACAAAAAAGCAAATCTTGAAAATTCTAAAGAAGTTGTCAAAATTTGTACACAATACGCTCAAAAAGGTATGTTTAACATATTTGTTGCACTATTTTCATTTGCTTTGGCATTAGCGTTTTTATCAGCACCTGCAAAATGTAATAACGCACCCGTCTCATTTTTCATCAGCTACTTAATAGCAATAGCTGTATTCGGTTTATTCCAAGCTGTATTTATGGCAAATGCAGGCGGTTGTTGGGACAATGCTAAAAAAATAGTGGAAGTTGATCTTGATGAAAAAGGAACACCGCTGCATGATGCAACCGTTGTAGGAGATACGGTTGGAGATCCTTTTAAAGATACATCTTCCGTCGCAATGAACCCTATTATTAAGTTTACGACTCTGTTTGGACTTTTAGCAATGGAAATAGCTATAAGTGCTAATTTCAGAACATATTCCAAAACAGCAGGTATAATATTCTTAATAATAGCTCTGATTTTTGTAATAAGGTCGTTCTATTCAATGAGAATACCCGAGAAAAAAGAAGCATAAAAAAGCGGGCATTGCCCGCTTTTTTATTACATCTTTGTATAAAAATCCTTTTTATATTATAATCATCTTATTAAAGTTTAAAGGGGGATTTATTATGGGTCTAATGGACGGCAAAAAAGGCATTATATTTGGTGTTTCGAATAAATTCGGAATAGCAAACGCTATAGCAGAACAATTACATGCGCAAGGAGCAGAAATTGCTTTTACATACGCAAATGAAGCAATGGAAAAAAGAGTCCGCCCGATAGCAGAATCAATGAACGCTAAAATGTGTTTAGAATGCGACGTTACAAAAGATGAAGATGTTAAAAAAGTATTTGAAGAATACGCAAAAATTTATGACAAACTTGATTTTGTTGTACATGCAGTAGCTTTCGCCAATAAAGATGACCTTGTAGGAGATTTTTATACAGTATCGCGTGAAGGTTGGGATTTGGCGATGCATGTAAGTGCATATTCTCTTGTTACAATAGCAAGATACGCAAAACCCCAAATGGAAGCATCGGGAGGCGGTTCAATCCTTGCCCTTACTTATCTGGGGGCAACAAAAGTCGTTGCAAATTATAATATTATGGGAGTTGCTAAAGCTGCTCTTGAAAGCTCTATGAGATTTATTGCTTCAGACCTGGGTAAATACAACATCAGATGCAACTGCTTGTCAGCAGGTCCTATTAAAACAATGGCAGCAAAAGGCATAGGCGGATTTGACAGAATGTTAAAAGCTAATGCTCTAAAAGCTCCTCTTAAACGAACTCCTACCGTTGAAGAAGTTGGAAAAGCCGGACTATATTTGCTGTCTGACTTATCATCAGGTGTAACTGCTCAAGTTCAATTTGTAGATTGCGGTGCAAGCGAAGTATTTGCTTCGCTTGACGAAATGGCACAAATTAAATTTGATTAATTTTAAAAATTTTAATAAAAGATAAAAACCTGTGAATTTCACAGGTTTTTTAATGGCAAAATTTTTTTATTAGTTGTTTTATAAGTGTACATAATGAAAAGAAAGGTGTAAAAATGAATATTTCTCCGATTAATTTAGCAAATCACACAAATTTTAGATCTAAAAAAATAAATAAAGAATTTATTACTTATGATAAAGTCGATTGTCAAGATTGCAAAAACCCTATAAATGATGGTTCAGATTCTTTTACCGAAAGACAACAAAAAATTGAAATTCTAAAAGCAGTAATTAAAAAAGTAGAAAAAGATTTAAAAACTGCTCTTGGATTAATAGAAAGTGAAAAGAGAAGAGTTCTAAACGAAGCATTTGAAAATGTTTCATCATTAAATCAACAAGCAATAGAAATGAAATTACAAGCAAACAGACAAATAGCAAAACTTAAAGAATCAATAAGAACTTTAGAAAATCAATAATCTTATAATTTAAAAATTAAAAACCGGCTATTGAGCCGGTTTTTAGCACTTATACGAGCAATTTTGTTTCCTGCCCGTTCAGCAGGTGGGTGAGCGCCAGGGTGCATCCATTTCCGTTTATTCTTGGATAACCAAGCGGTCTACTTCAAACACCTAGCATAGCCTTCTGAGCAATTCTCTCCCTGTTAGATTTAATGTAGGAACAAAATTGTAAACCCGTATAAGGCCAATTACATTATAGCACATTTTATGATAAAATCTAATACAAGGAGAAAAAAATGAAAAAAATTCTTGTAGCATTTATTTTAATTTTGGGTTTTATTTTTACATTTACTGATAAGATAGGAGCGCAAATGGATAACAACTTCACAGAAGTTCGAGCAGAGCACATTTTGGTTGAAACTGAAAAAGAAGCATCCGAAATTAAATCGCAAATTGAAAACAAAAAAATTACTTTTGAAGATGCCGCAAAAAAATATTCAAAATGTCCTTCAAAAGCAAATGGCGGAGATTTAGGATACTTTAGCAAAGGAATGATGGTTAAAGAATTTGAAACTGCAGCTTTCGAAGCTCCCGAAGGAAGCATAACTAACCCGGTTCAAACACAATTCGGCTGGCACTTAATTAAAATTATCGACAAAAAATAAAAAGCG
>CALVAW010000044.1 GCA_944325655.1 Candidatus Gastranaerophilales bacterium | reverse complement strand
TCGCAATAGGTAGTAGAATTGCAGTCAAAATTCCGATTATAGTTAAAACAATCATAATTTCAGCTAAAGTAAAAGCTTTTTTCATAAAACTCCAAAATTCAAATAATTTAACCTGTGAATACAATTTTTATTCTAAATTACAACCAGTAAGGTTATTTTTTAAACTATATTGTATTACTAATATGAATTTATTGTCAATATTTGCATTAACAATTTATTTAATTAAGCAAAAAACCTTTTTAGTATTGTAAAAGAGGTAAAAATGAAACTTACTGTAAAATTTGGAAAACGCTTAAAAGAACTAAGAAAAAAAGCGGGTCTGAGTCAACAACAACTCGCAGAACTGGTCGGAATGGAATCATTGAACAATATCAGCAAGCTGGAAACAGGCGAGCAGCTGCCCAAAAAAGAAAACTTGGAAAAATTATGCGTAGCCTTAAATGTTGAAGCTAAAGACCTTTTTGATTTTGGACATATCAAAACAAAAGAAGAACTTTTATCTGACATAATAAACAATCTTGAAAAATTCTCCCTAAAAGATTTACAATATTTCAAAAAAACAATAGATGCATATATAGAAACAAAATAAATTTTTATAGTAAAATTAAATTATACTTTTTAAGGGAAAAATATGATAAAAGCTCAACGTGGAACGAAAGATATATTTGGAGAAGAAGCAATTATTTGGCAATGGATTTTTGAAAATGCTAAAAATGTTTTTCAAAACGCAAATTTTACTGAAATAAAAACTCCGATTTTTGAAGCGACGGAATTATTTAACAGAGGGGTTGGAGATTCAACCGATATAGTCAATAAAGAAATGTATACATTTAGTGTCGGAGGAGTCGAAAAAAACGAAACTTCAATTACACTTCGTCCCGAAAACACTGCAGGAGTCGTAAGAAGCTTTATTGAACATAATTTAAACCGACAAAGTCCGCCTCAAAAATTCTGGTACTTTGGACCTATGTTCCGTTATGAAAGACCTCAAGCAGGTCGTCAAAGACAATTTTATCAAGCCGGAGTAGAACTTTTTGGAATTAAAGAACCGACCGCAGACGCTGAAGTTATTTTAACGGCTGTTAATTTTCTTAAAACACTTGGTCTGAACAATTTAAAAGTCGAATTAAACACCCTTGGCTGTCCAAAATGCAAAAATTCCTATAAACAATCAATTAAAAAAGTTTTAGCTCCATATTTGAAAGATTTATGTGACGATTGTAAGATGCGTTATGAAAAAAATCCTTTAAGAATTTTGGATTGCAAAAATGAAAATTGCAAAATAATATTTGAAAAGGAAGAAATAAAAAATGTAATTTTAAAAGATTATGTCTGCGAAGAATGCAGCGAACATTTCAAAGAACTTAAAAATTATCTTGACGAATTAAATATAGACTATTCCGTTAATAAAATGCTGGTAAGAGGACTCGATTACTATAACCGCACTGTTTTTGAAATTAAAAGTGATGCTCTGGGTTCACAAAGCGCTGTTTGCGGCGGAGGAAGATATGACGGACTGGTTGAAATGTTAGGAGGAGCTCCCACTCCGGCTGTCGGTTTTGCAATGGGAGTTGAAAGATTGTATGCATTAGTACAAAAAAAAGCAACAAAAAAACTTGATTTCTTTGTTGTTTCAGATAATTCAAAAGAAGCACTTAAATTAACTCAAAAATTAAGATTAAAAGAAAAAAGTGCAGAATTTGATTTTCAAAAAAGAAAATTTTCAAAACAACTGGAAAAAGCGTCAAAAACAGCAAAATATGCAATAATATTAGGTGAAGACGAACTTTCAAATAATTTTTTCAGTGTAAAAAACCTATCTACGGGTGAACAAAATACAATAAAAAACTTTGACGAGCTTTTAAATCTCTAAGCAAAATAATTTAATCTGCTATTGTCTGAATAATTATTTAACGCATTAAGCTCGGCATTAATGGCTGTTAATTCAACAGATGCACCTATTGAATTCAAATCAAGGCCTCTTTCGTAAGCACTTATACCCTCAAAATTATTCCCGAAAGAAAGACAACTCAAAGCATTTCTTTTTGCAGAAAAACCATTCAACAACTGCAGCTGCAAATTGTTTTTTCTATATATTAAATTTTGTCTTGCAAGAAGTTGAATTAATGACATAATAACCTTTCAAAAACACTATATTATAACGTATATATAAGTTTTTTTCAAGATAAACTATTTTACGACAATCTCAAATTCATCGCCGCCAAAATGCTTCAATCTGACATTTTTCTTGCCATATACAGTAATCAAGGATTTTATCATTCCGACTTTTAAATCTTTAGCAAGAGAATTTCTTGAACTTTCGGGATAAACAAAAAACTTATGAAAAGTTCTGTTTGTATCATTCAAAAGAAGAATTTTTTTGGATTTAAACAAAGAATTTTTCATTCTGTATTTTTTATTCTTATCGAAATTTGAAATTAAAATAATTTCATAATCCCCAAACAACTTGCCTACATCTTCCTTTGATAATAGCGTAGCTGATTTTCCTTTAATTTCATAAAATTTCAATTCATCATTATTAAAACCTATAAATCTGTCTCCTGCAAAAAATTCATAACTTGAAGGAGACATATAAAAAAGATTTCCATTTTCATCATAAAATTCACTGTAGTTACCTGTGCCGGCATTTATTTTTTTTACTAAAGCAAAGCAACCCTGATTGTAAGGTGTGTAGCTTGCGCTATTTTTATCATAACAAACCTTATCGCCTTCCAAAACTTCAGTATAAGCAAATGCAGCAGTCAAACAAAATAAAGAAAAAACAATTAAAGGAACAAATTTTTTCATTAATCTTCTTCTTTCAATTTTCTATTCATCAACTTATCCAAAATTTCCTTTGGAGTTATATCGGTATAAACAGCCTCATATATAGCATTTGAAACCGGAACTTCAATCCCCAACTTAAACGCCAATTCACAAAGCGCTTTTGAAGTTTTTACACCTTCTGCAACAGAACCTAATTCTCGCAAAATATCATCAATCTTTTTACCTTTTGCAAGCATTGCCCCTACGGTATAATTCCTTGAATAAGGGCTTGAAGCGGTAGCAATTAAGTCTCCCATACCTGAAAGTCCGTATAAAGTTTGTGCCTTTGCCCCCAAAGCAATTCCAACACGTACCATCTCGGCCATTCCACGGGTCAACAATGAACCTCTTAAGTTATCCCCTAAGCCCATTTGACTCGCAAAACCCGAAGCTATAGCTATAACATTTTTCAAACTTCCGCCCAATTCAACACCTATAACATCCGAATTTGTATAAAGTCTAAATTTAGAAGGAACATTCAATAACTCCTGAGCCTTTTTAGCAACATTCATATCGAAAGATGCGATAGTAGCAAGAGTGGGATGACCTTCTATTATTTCTCTTGCGAGAGTAGGCCCGGATAATACCGCAAAATTAATATTGCCCAAAACCTCTAAAACAACTTCGGACATTCTTTTTAATGAAGGTAATTCAAGACCTTTTGAAAGATTGACCAAAATTTGATTTTCCTTTAAACCTATTTTTTTAATTTGCTCTGCTACCGGTCTTATACCTGAAGTTGCGACAACCAGAAGAATAATATTCGCATCTTTAAGAGCAAACTCCAAATCGGAAGTTATTTCAACTTTTTTATCAAGTTCAATCTTAAGAGGATTTTCAATCCTTTTTTCGTTTAATAACATAGGAGTTAAATCTTGACTGCGACCCCAAACAACAATTTCATCAAAATTATTATTTAATAATTTAGCAATCGTTAGCCCCCAACAACCCGGGCCCAATACCGTCAATTTCATTCTTCATCCTCAATATTTTCTTTTTTATCATCTTTATCAACAAATGGTGTGCTTTTTTTCATTTCTATTCTTGTAATTTTAATTCCGTCAAGTTCTAAAATGGTATATGTAATATTTTTATCTTCTACAACATCACCAATTTCAGGCTCTCTACCCAACAAACCAAATACATATCCGCCAATTGTTTGAAAATCTTCATCAGGTATATCTAAATCATATTTTTCATTTATATCTTCAATACTTGTTTTCGAAGAAACGCTCAAAACATTATCATCAATTCTAACTATTTCAGGAGTTTCTATTTTATCAAATTCGTCATAAATCTCCCCGACAATTTCTTCTATAATATCTTCTATAGTAACTATACCTGCTATGCCGCCATGTTCATCCATTACAACGGCTATTTGATTTTTTGAAGAAGTAAAATCAGACAACAAATCACTTATAAATTTATTCTCGGGAACAATCAAAATATCTCGCGCTAAAGATTTAATAGAAAAATTCTCGTCTATATTGTTATTCTTAATGACTTTTAAAACATCTTTTGCATTTATTACTCCGACTAAATTATCCGTATTATCTTCATAAATCGGAATTCTTGTATGACCCGAATTTATTATAATTTCAGATAATTCTTCTATAGATTGATTAGCATTAACAAAACAAATTTCAGTCCTCGGCACCATAATTTCTTTAACAACGGTGTTAGCAAATGAAAAGAAATTGGAAAGCATTGTTGCTTCATGAGAATCAATAGTGCCTATTCTTTCACCCTCTTTTATCAATTTTTCAAATTTTTCTTCCCAATTATCTTCCTCATCATGGGCTTGAAGTTCAATTGTAACGTGATTAACGTTTTTCACATAATTTTTTATCTTTCTTTCAAGCATTTGCGCAATATCATCAGCATCTTTCATTTGTGTTTCAGGATTGACTTCAATTGTCATATTAATAACCAAACCGGAAGTACCTAAATCCATCGTCTTTAACTCGACAACATTACTTATGCCATGGATTGTTCCTGCAATATTTCTTATAATCTCTTCAACTCTCGGCTGAGCAGACTGAACGGTTAAACTGCTTACATTATTTCTTAAAAGATAAATAGCAAGACAAAATAAAATTATACCGATAATAATAGACGCAATAGCATCCGGTATATACGCATATTCTGCAGGCATTATAAACTTAGAAATTGAAAGAGCAACTAAAGCGATCACAACGCCTGAAAAAGCAGCAGTATCTTCATACCATACAAATTTTGTTGTAGGACTTTGAACTCTTCTTACATATTTTAAAGAAATAAAGAATTTTTTTATTATATTTCTTTCAGTTATTTGTGCTTCATCTAAAACAGCATTTGTAGCACTCGAAACAGCCCAAGCCTCAAAAAACATACTAATCACAAGAGCAGCTGCAATATAATTATAATTACTTAAAAGCTCCTGTGCGCCATGAGGATTAAAAAATTTATCTATACCATGAAAAATAGCAACAAAAGTACCTGCCAACATCAATAAAGAAGCAAACATAGCCCATACATTAGCTTCTAAACCATAACCGAAAGGATGTTCTTTATCGGCAGGACGAGAACCCCTCTTTATACCCACCAACAAACAAATACTGTTAAAAGAATCTACTCCGCTGTGGATAGATTCTGCAAGCATTGCTGAACTTTTTGAAAATAAAAAACAAACAAATTTGACAAAAGCAATTCCGATATTAGCAACAAAGGCTCTTATTACCGCCTTTAACTTAGTATCATCTATCCCCGTTTTATTTTCTTCAGTTGCTTCTATTATATTTTCGCTGTCCGATATTACCGTATTTGATTGACCGGATGACATTACTTTCCCTTTTAACTTTATAATGTATATATAATAAACTTAAAGAGAAAATTTTGCAATTTTTTAATAAACAAATAAAAACAGGGTCAAATGACCCTGTTTATTATACTTCTTGTCTTTTAGCGTAACATTCTTTGCAATAAATCTCTTTACCCTCAATCGGCTTAAACGGAACTTTTGTTTCAGCGCCGCATTGCGAACAAATAGCATCATACATTTTTCTTCTTGATTTTTTTCTGCGGGCTTTACGACATTCGGGACATCTTTTTGGAGTATTAACAAGTCCTTTTTGTGCATAAAATTCTTGTTCTCCTGCGGTGAATACGAATTCCTTTCCGCAATCTTCACACACTAGAGTTTGATCTTGATACATTTTAGGTCTCCTTATTTTTTTGTAAATTATCAGACCACCGGGCAAGAAATTTTTAAAAAATTAAAGATATCATTACACTGATAGTTGATTTTAATATATTATACTTTTTTTTTAATAATTGCAATACATTTGAATTATTTTAAAAGAGTTCCATAAATCTCATTTACCGCAGAAGGAACCGCAAAAATAATAATATTTTCATTTTCTTCCGCTTCCCAATAACAACACTTAACTGAATTTTTAATAGAATTATCCATAATTATAAGACAAGGATTAACACCTGCATACTTTAATCTTAAAGCCATATCATCAAAACGATTACCGCATACGTATATTTTATTTTCAAAATTCTTTATCAAATCCAAATTAGAATCCCAAATCCAACCTGTATCCAGCCCGTCTATTCGTTTATCATTCAAACAAAAAATTGCCTTTATTTCTTTATTACCGTTCAATTCTCTTACGGTTTCAGATAAAGAAACCGAATTTTTAATTATTTTTACTTTAATGCTTTTATTTTTATATTTTATTTTATCGTCTCTGGCGCGCAAATTTGAATAATTTTCCAATGCCGAAGTGATTGTTTTTCTTTCAATACCCGAAACAAGCGCAAAAGAAATCGCAGCTAATGCATTATAGGCATTATAAACGCCACCGAAAGGCAACCTGAACACAAACTTATTGCCGTTATAAAAAACATCCAAAAATATGTAATCGTAAAAAACCTTAGCATTGGCACTAATATCAAGCTTTGGACGTTTAAATCCACATTCACAGTCATATTGACCCAAATGAGAGTAAAATCTTTTTTTATAATCTAATTTACATCCGCAAAACGGACATCTTAAAATATCGTTCCTGTGAATATATTTTTCACCCGTTCCGTTATATTCTATTTTTTCAAACCCGAAAAATACCTTATTTCTTTTCTTATTTGAAGCTGTATCAGCAGGTGAATCTCCGATTTTATAAAACATAGGTTCATCGGCGTTTACGACTAAATTTGTTTTAGAATTTAAAATAAGAGCTTCTTCTATTTTTTCTTTTTTTTCTTCAAGAGAGCAATAATCTCTTTGATCTTGAAAAATATTATTTAATACCAGATAATCAAACTTCATGGAATTAAAATATCCGCCAAGCTCAAATTCATTCATAGCCATCGTATAACAATCTTTTTCATAGTTACCGCTAAAAACCTGAAAAGCTCTGGCTAAATCAAGGACTATTGAAGTTAAAACGGGATATTTTTTTCCGTCCTTAGCAACGTTTGTTATAAAGCTTTTATCTGCTTCAAACAATATACAATTTATTAAATCCGTGACTGTTCTTTTGCCATTAGTGCCGGATATTGCAACTTTAAAATTTTTAGAATATGTCTGCAATCTGGATAACAAATCCGGCATATTAGAATCAATAAAAGAATCGAGAGAAAAATATTTCTCAAATCCGAATTTTTCTAAAAATTTATAAATTTTACTTTGTAATATGACGGCTGTTTTAAATTCCATTATAGTCCTTATTGTGTATAGAGATTTTTAATCACATATATTATAATACACTAATGCTAGATTTTGTTTTTATAATTTCAATATTTTTTGAAGTAATTTTAACTGCAATATGTGTAATTAAAATCAAAAAAATAACCAAAAAATGCGGTGAATTAAACGAAAAATTAATTCTTTTTGGTAATATAGCCATTACTATAAATAAAAAAATAAAAATAACCATAACAAAAATCAATAAAGTTGTTTCCTTTATAACCAATAAAAAACTTATAAAAATAGGTCAAATCCTCAGAACTACAATAGATATCGTACAAATTATAATTCTCATACGTTCTTTAAATCTTTCGAAAGGTTTAAAATCAATTAATTACAAAAACATTAAAAAACTTGTACTGCTTGAAGCTTCACGAAGAATGATAAGAAAAATAATTCAGGCATTGTAAATTTTTGTAAATTAAATTTTAATCTTTTGTTTTATGCAGAACTACTCGTGGATTTATGTAAATATAATGCAAAAAATCTAAGGAAGGTATGTGTTATGGAAATTAATTTAAATTTAATTAAAGCAATCGGGAATGTTAAAAGCAACAGCACGCCTAAAACAGCAGAAAATGATGTTTCTGCTTATGAAGCACAGGAAAGCCGATTAAATGAAGATCTATCTTCACTAACAAGTATTTTAAATTTTGATTATGAAGATGAAATACTGAGCCCCGAAGGTTCTATGGGAGCAATTTGCAAAATATCCCCGGGCGATAACCAAATCTTATCTATTGCAGAAAATTACTACGGAAGAAAATTAACGCAACAAGAAAAAAATTCTTTTGCCTGGTCAATAGTAGATCACAACAGGTGGATGGTTGAAGATATTAACACCACATATCTTTCCCAACAAATTACGGAAGATGCAGCAGAAGCAGATGAAAAAGATTATGATATAGTGCCGGATATAGTTGCAAAAATAATAAACGGCGAAAATTTTAATCCGAAAGATTACAACTTAGATCCTAAAACCGAAAATTGCATAAATACTATTCAGCAAAAATACAATAATTCAGAATACGCTCAATTTGCATCAGATTGCAGAACCGATGAAATTCCTCCGGAATTAATTTTTGCTACCGACTTTTCTATTGAACATGAAAATGCCCTAACGTTCATACCTGACACTGCTTCACTTTTGGAGGATAAAGATGCAAAAAGTGACGAAATGATAGGAAATTTACATTTTGAATCTCAAAACAAAGAAATCAGCATAGATTTATCCGATCAAGAAAACGCTCAGGAAAAAATAGCACAAGCTATTTGCGAAAATTATGGTCTGGAAACTATAGACAGTCTTGCAGGTGCAGCAATTTTACACAGCTTGTGGCTAGAAGAAGGAAATAATGAAATCTTTAATTACTCCAATGAAAATCTTGAAGAAACATTATCGTTAATAGCAAATTCTGCAATTAACGGCAATATTTCAATTAAATGTCCTAACGTTGCGCTTTCATACCTTGCCGAGGACACTATGACACAAGAAGAAGCAATAAATCTTGCAAAACAAGAAAATGAAAACGCTTTGGATGATACTGTAACATATCTTCATGCCTTAAATGATTCCGTTGATTTAAGTGAAGGAAATATAAAAACAGCGTTTGACCTTTTAGAATACATTGGCTACGGAGACACAAATTTAAAATCAGCAATCGAAGAAGCAAGATTGCAAGGTGATTCTTCATCTATTGAAGCCCTTGGTGCAAGCGCAGTCCAACAAATTTTAGAAAACAATCCTTCTTTATATGAAAAATTAGGAGAAAAACTAACAAATAAAGATATTTTAAACTTAAATATAAAAGATATTTTAGGTAATGATGGTACTATAAAACTTCAAAATATTGCATATATCCATATTGGATTGCAAAAAGCAAAAAGTATCATTAAAAATGATGAAACTCCTGAACAATCAGGTAATATCCCAACGCC
>CALVAW010000043.1 GCA_944325655.1 Candidatus Gastranaerophilales bacterium | reverse complement strand
TTGAATAATCTAAACCGCTAAATAAAGCTTTAAAAAAATTAAAAATATCTTTATCTTGCATATACACTCCTTTTTTTACTTGTAGCTTCTGACTTTTCTGCCGTATTTGTCGTATTCTGTAATTCTACCTGATGAGTCTTTTTTGAATGAACCTACTTTTTGACCGTATTTATTGTATTTTGTTGTTACACCGTTAGAGTTTGTCTTGTAACTACCAGTTTTCTGTCCATACTTATCATAGGAATTATATCCTGAGGAAGTCTTTTTATAGCTTCCAGTTTTTTGACCGTACTTGTCATATTTATTATAGCCAGATGATGTTTCCTTATACGAGCCAGTTTTTGAACCGTATCTGTCATAAGAATTGTAGCCTGAAGTTGTTTGCCTGTAAGAACCAGTCTTTTGTCCATATCTATCATAAGAATTAACAGCAAAAGCAACATTTGTAAATAATAACATTATTAATATAATTAGAAATTTTTTCATTTTGATACCTTTCTATAAAAATATTAATCTGCTTTATGTCTTAATTCTTTGTACAAATCAATCAATAAAAGTTCTTTTATAAATTTCAATTTATCTTCGTTTTCAAAAAGCCCTTTAAAGAATGTATCGTTTTGTTCATA
The DNA here is from genome assembly GCA_944325655.1 of Candidatus Gastranaerophilales bacterium. GTDB lineage: Bacteria > Cyanobacteriota > Vampirovibrionia > Gastranaerophilales > Gastranaerophilaceae > RUG14156. Next base: position 10,086 of record CALVAW010000043.1, on the reverse strand, counting down.
TCTATTAATTGCAATCTCATTAAAATACTTTTCATACAATGCTTTAAAGGCTGTTTTATCTCCGACTTTTGCAGATTGGACCATTTGTTCATTTTTCATAAAATCTGATTTTATTTGAGCTAAGACCTTATCTTGTTCACTAAATTCAGTACCAAATTTTTTGTTGAATTTTTCAATAATTTCAGATAGACTTTCTTTTTCTTTATTAGAAGTCCCAACACCACCACCAGAAACTGGAGGTACTCCAACTTCTCCTGCTTTATCAAGAGTAATAGAACCTTCACTGGTTTTTGTAAGCTTGAAATACTCAAGTAATAATTCATCGTTCAAATTAATTTTTCCACCATTATCATCCTTTATTACTTTGGTTAAGTATTTTGCATAGACATAAAATTTCTGCATATCTTTATCAAACATACGGCAAACTTGAGTAACAAAAGAATATAACCTTACAAATGAATGCAGCAATGACTTAAACTCATCTTTTTTCTTGTCTTCTAAATATACATATCTATCTACAGCAGGTTTTAAAATAGAGCTTAAAACCTCTAATGTTGGAGTTGTCTTTTGATAAAATTTCTTTGCAAATGCCTCAATTTCATTCGGTAGGTAAATATGAAAATCATCCAACTCTCTTTTCATAGAATATACCAAATTAGGATCAGTTTCTTCTTCTAATACCGTAGCTTCATAGAATGGTTGGAACGCTTCTTTCATTTCTTCTATTGTATTTGCAAAATCCAAGACAAAAGTATCTTCCTTACCTTTGATTGTTCTATTAAGTCTTGAAAGAGTTTGGACAGCTTTTACACCATTCAATTTTTTATCAACAAACATAGTGTGTAGCAATGGCTCATCAAAACCTGTTTGATATTTCTCAGCAACAATAAGCATATTAAAATCGTCTTTAAAATATTGCTTTAATTGGTTTTCTTTTATTGTTTCACCATCTTTATTTTTATTGATTTTTTCTTCTGTCCATTCTTCGCCATTATCTTTAATTGCACCTGAGAATGCAACTAATACATCTAAATCATTGTAGTTATGCTCTTGAATATATCGTCTGAACTCAAACAGGTATCTTACTGCATGTAATCTTGATGCAGTAACAACCATTGCTTTAGCACGACCACCAATTTTATTTTTTGTAACATCCATAAAATGTTCAATCATAATAGCTGTTTTTTGAGCAATATTATGAGGGTGAAGACTTTGGAACCTGTTTACGGCCTTTGCCCCTTTTACCTTGTCATATTCAGGATCACCTTTAATTTTCTTTGCAATTTGATAGTACTGCTTATAAGTTGTATAATTTGCTAACACGTCATGGATAAACCCTTCTTCGATCGCCTGTCGCATTGAATAGATGTGGAAAGCTCTGTATTTACCATCTTCGCATTTATGTCCAAACACCTGCAAAGTTTTATTCTTAGGAGTTGCTGTAAAAGCAAAGAAAGACAAATTCTTATGAGTACCGTGAGTTGAAATATCTTTTACCAAAGCGTCTTCATAATCTTCTTGTTGGCTTTCTTCTTCCGCCTCTTCTCTTGCAAACTGTTCTAATATTTCTTCATTATCTCCGAGTGCTTCTTTTAATTTTTTTGCAGCAGTACCGGTTTGAGAAGAATGAGCTTCATCAACAATAATCGCAAATTTTTTACCTGTTGATTCCACTTCCTGATAAATAAACGGGAATTTTTGCAATGTTGTAATAATAATCTTAACCCCGTCATTAATTGCATCTTTCAATTCCTTTGAACCCTTTTTTACAGGTCTTACAACCCCTGCAACATGGTCAAATTGATAAATTGTATCCTGTAATTGACTATCAAGAATTTTTCTATCAGTTACAACAATTATCGAATTGAAAATTGCCTCATCATTTTTATCATGTAAACCTGAAAGCCTGTGAGCAAGCCAAGCTATTGAATTTGATTTCCCTGAACCTGCGCTGTGCTGAATTAGGTAATTCTTTCCGCTTCCGTTTTCTCTGACATCTGCTAAAAGCTTTGTTACAACATCTAATTGGTGATAACGAGGAAAAATTATTGTTTCTTTATGCTTGATAACTTTTCCATATTTATCTTTGACATCTTCTTTTTGCAGGTGCATATATTTATGCAAAATCTCCATCAAAGAATCTTTTGTAAGAACCTTTTTCCAAAGATAAGATGTAACATAATCATTTTCAACAGGAGGATTTCCTTTTCCTCCGACATTCCCTGCACCATTTGAACCTTGGTTAAATGGCAAGAAATACGTTGCAGGCCCTTCTAATTTTGTTGTCATAAATACGTTATACAAATCAACCGCAAAATGCACCAAAACTCTTTGCTTAAACTCAAATAACTTATCTTTTGTTGCCCTGTCAAACTTATACTGCTTAATAGCATTTGTTGCATCTTGTCCTGTAAATTGGTTTTTCAATTCCATTGATACAACCGGAATCCCGTTCAACAAAAGCACAATATCAATACTTCTTTCATCTAACAATGAAAACTTCATCTGTCTTGTACAATGCAAAATATTTTGAGAATACAATTTCAAAGTATCAGGATTGAGCGAGCTTTCAGGCTTGAAATAACATATATTGAATTTCACTCCTCTATCTTTAAACCCGTGTCTTAGCACCTGCAACAAATCGGTATCTCTGATTTCATCTTGCAAGCGTTTTAAAAGAGCTTTTTCAGGATCAGTCGGATAATTGTTGCAATGTTTTTCCCACGCACGAGGTTGTGTGGTCTTAATGAATCTTAAAAAAGTATCTTCATCTAAAGCGGTTGCACGGTTGAAAGCATCCGGTGAGCCTTTTTCATAACCGCCCTGAATAATCAAATAATTTTCAATCGCTTCTTCAAAATTCTTCTCTTTTAATAATGTATCTTGCATTTTATTTATTCCTATATTATAAATTTTGTAGATTGCTCTTCTATTGTTTCATCAAGTTCAATTGCTGGCGTTATGCGGATATCCATTTTGCAATTATGGCATCGATAATAACCCATCTTGCCTAAAAGCCTAACCGGTAATTTTTTTGTATCCCAACATACCGGACAATACGGACCATCTTTAGTTTTATCTTTCAAAATATTCCAGTAGCAATTATCTTCATGTGAAAATTGCATATTATACTCTTTCCTTTCTGCTAATTGTTGTTTTAATGCTATATTTTCTTCACGTAATGCCACAATTTCTTCTTTTAGATCTAATATTGCATTTCTTAAATCAGCATTTTTAATTTTTTCAGCTATATCAAGAGCAATTTTACTTGCATCTATTGCATTCTTTATCATTCCTATTGGATTTGGACTACACATTATATTGCCTTTCTTTTTCCTGTAACACATTCATAGATTAGTGATTTTTTGTACTCAACCAATTTTTCAATCAATTTTTCTTTATCCTCAATAGTTTTATCTATCTCGGAACATTTTTTGTCTAAGAATTCAGCTATCTGCTTCTGTTCATTTTTTGACGGGACAAGTGCTGTAATTTGTTTTAGAACCTTTTGAGAAATGCTATATACTTTTATCCCATTAACGTTTGCTCTGACTTGTATTCGCCACAAGTCAGTTTTAAACAAATATGATAAATATTTGCCTAAGTTATAATCGTGTTCTTTATTTTTCAATATAATAGAATGATAGCCTGCAAAAAGGGTTAATTGCTTGTCTACAAATACACAATTGCCAGCTCCTTCAATATCTTCTGATGTGTCAGCAAAAATAAAATCACCTATGTTAACTAATGATTGAATATTGTTTTCTAAATAAGTTTCTGGAACATATCTGATTAATTCATCAGATATTTGTGTGCCTGTATTACTTTTGGAATGAATTTGTCCGTAACTAATAACGGGAATACCTGCTTCGGTTAAATTATCTTTAGTAATGCTTAGCCCTTTACCAAAACTAAATAGTGTTTTCAATTTCTCCACTTCCCAATGTTGTGGAATTTGTCCTATCCATTCGATGCCGAAATCTTTCATTGGAGCTGATTTATCCAAGCCTTTTGTAACTGCTTGTGTAATTATAGATTGTTTGTATTCTTTTAATTTTTCGATTACCGACTTTTGTTTTTCAATCGTCTCATCAATCGCCCCACACTTCCGATCCAAATACCCAGCTATCGCCTCTTGCTCATTAAAATCTTTAGCAAAGACAACAGGAAAATCTAATAGCATTGGTAATCTTATTGAATCAACGGTTGACTTAGCATTACTTTGTTCAATTTCTTTATAAAAATTTTCTTTTAAATAATAAAACAAAAACTTTGCACATATTTTGTTGAAATTGTGTAAGTTGTAAACCCTTTGATGATAATCAAATTTACCATTTACATAATGAAAAACTTTTCCTGCACCGACTCCATCTCCAGCGGTAAGAATTGCCTCTCCATCAAAAGAATATGTATCAATCCTTTCTATTATAGGAGAACGAACATAAAACGGATATTCTCCATATTCATTTTTATCTACTGTGTCTTTGTTGCCAGTTTGAATATTACACAAAAATCTTAATCGAACATTATTCCAACTATCAGGTATTTCTCCAATCCACTCAATACCTGAATCCTTATATTTGTCATATCGGTTACTGGACATTAATACCTCCTTGTGTTGGTAACACCAAAGGTACTGGATTAGCTCCCAAGTATCCATTGCAATAATTTTTGTGCCACAACAACTTATGCATTACTTGAGAATTGCAATTTTCTTTTTGTAACTCATTTTCAATAAAAAACATATGTTTCTTTATTGCTTCTAAATGTTGATTTCCCCAGCAACTTAAATAATCAATAAATAACCACCCATCAAAATCCTGTAATATATTAATTATTTTTTCGGGATTTCTTTGTGCTACTTTATCTATTTGTAATTTAGCATTTTCATCAATAATTACACGTGGCACTATTGCTTTTTTTTCTTCTAAATCTATTGCAGCAAGTAAGCATTTTCCCCAAGAAAAAGTTTTATTGATAAAAATATCTCCAATTGTAAGTCCGCCTCTTAGTAGAATATTTCTTTCAAGTGCTTTCATTTGAATAAAAGCAATAACATATAAAAAGTTGTAAATACTTCTATCACTTTCTTGTTTGTCATTAATTTCAGGGATCAGAGTTAGTAATATATTGTCAGAAAAGATTTTGAAATCAATTGAACAAGCTAAATTACTTTTTGCGGTATTGACAATATTTTTTGTAAGTTGATATATTTGAGCAACAGTATTCAAATTTTCATCTAATACATCTTCAGAAATTAACTTTGCACCACTCAAAATATCCATATAGGCAATTAAGTGTTTTGTGGTTTTCAGTCTTTTACACTTAACCATTACATATCACCTCTTTATTTGTAAATTGGTTCAGCGAATCTGCTAACTCTATTTTATATTCACTCAAATTATTTCTATCACAAAAGTTATTGAAATAATTTATAAACCAATCATGTTTTTGTTGAATTTTCACATCCATATTCCGCTCTTGCTGCAAGTGATTTTCATAATTATACTTTGTCAATTCCAAATGGACCTCTAAATCATTAGCAATATCAAACATTTGTAAAAAATCAAGAAAACTTTTTTCGTCTGCATCTTTCATAAAAATATCTTTTAATACATAACCGTTTTGTAATTTTATATTGTCTATTATTTTCAATAATTCCTTATCTTTAGTAATTACTCTTGGATAAATCGCTTCTTTACTTTCTTCAATGTATGTTTCAACTAAACCTTGTCCACATGTAAAATTTATTTCATTATCAATATATAACTCCCCAAATTTAATAGATCCCCTTAGGAAAAAACCCCTTGCTAAAGCTAGTGTTTGTAAACATAAAACATATAAAATTAAATAATGACACTTATTAATACGGTCTTCTGTAGATTTCGCATTTGAAGTATTGTAAGCAACTACAATATTATCAGAAAAGCATATAATATCTAAAGGAGCTTTTACCGCCATGGTTGCTTCTGAGCCTTCTTTAGCCTCTTCTATAAAATCATGAAGTAAGGATAAATACATACTTCTTTTTTGGGGATCTGAACAGAGCATCTTATTTTGAATACCTAAGATGTCTAAATTTGCAATTAGATATTGTGAAGGTTTTATTAGTTTTAAAGAATTACTTTGCAACATCAGCTACCTCGCTATTTTGATATAAAATATCGTCGATTTCATCTTGTGATATAAAGCTGCAATCAACAGAACCAATTTGTTGTTGTCGGGAATTATACAAATTGAAATATGATATTGCCCACATGATTTTTTGTCTTACTTTTTCATCTTTTGAATCTTTTTTTAGTTTATTCAACAAATGGTTTTTATAAGAGACTTGATCATAGACTCTACTAAAAATAAAACTATCCAAACACCAAACACCATCTTTATCTTGGTGAAAATACTGTGGATTTGATTCTTTAATTGAACTTTGAACAACAATACGAGGATATATAGCAATTTTTTCTTCGAGATTTATTGCTTCAATAAGAGCTTTTCCATAAACAAAAACATTGCTATCATCTTTATAAAACTCACCCTCTGATATACCACCTCTTATCAAATAGCCATGTCTTAAAGCATTGTTATAAATATTACCCGTTAAGTTAATAATTTTCTCAATTTTTGCAACTCTATTAGGATCATCATCTTCTATTTTTACAGAAAGAAGGATATTGTCAGAAAAAATTTTAATGCCAATATCTTTTTGTGTAACAACATTGGTAAACGCCACATCATTTAGGGCATTAAAATAAACAGAATAGAGGTGATTTAAAAATTTATTATCATTTTTTTTCATAGATTCTTTCGCACCTAAAAAATCTAGGTATGCGATACAATATTTTGAAGTGTTCAGTTTAGGTAAATTCCTTGCAGCTCCTCTTCTAGTCACTAAATATCTCCTCCAAACTTCCATCTAAAGATTTTTCCAACTCCAATATTTCAGACATAATTTCTTCTGATGGTCTTGGCGGAACGTATTTATAAAAATATCTTGTGAATGGGATTTCATATCCGATTTTGGTTTTCTTTTCATCAATCCATGCATTTGGTGCATAGGGTAGAACTTCTTTTTTGAAATATTCTTGGATATCTTCTTTCAGTGGAACATTTTCTGTATCACGCAAATTTGTATCTGCAACCGGTTTACCTGACTTTTTGATAATGTTTCCGTTTTCATCTTTTTGCGGACGTTCTACAACTATTTTAGAATAGCCAAACTCCTCATTATCAAAGATTTTGCTAACATCAGATTCTTTAAAATCGGCATAGATTCGAGTTATTTCATCTATATAATGTTTTGGGATGTCGTTTCTCTTATTTCCTAAAGATTTTCTACGCTTTTCATACATCTGATTAGCATTGATTAATTGGACTTTTCCTTTTCTAAAGCTTTCCTTTTTATTGTTTAGAACCCAAATATATGTCGCAATACCTGTGTTATAAAAAATATCGTTAGGGAGTGCAATAATCGCTTCTAAAAGGTCATTTTCAAGGATATAGCGTCTGATTTCAGAAGGGCCTGAACCTGCATCACCAGTAAACAGAGGAGAGCCGTTATGTATAATTGCGACTTTTGAGCCTGTATCTTTCATTTTATGAATTGCTGTTTGCAAGAACAGCATCTGTCCGTCACCAACTGCTGGAAGTCCTGCACCAAATCTTCCTGCTGCTCCAAGTTTGGCTTCTTTTTCAACTGCTTTTTTATCGTTTTTCCATTCTCGACCAAATGGAGGGTTAGACAAGATGTAATCAAATTTTTCACCTATAAACTGGTCATCGGAAAGAGTATTGCCGTTCTTAATCTTATCCGCATCATTACCTTTGATTAGCATATCCGCTTTGCAAATTGCGAAAGTTTCGTCATTAATTTCTTGTCCAAATGGTAACAGTTGAGCAGAACTGTTAATCTTTTTCAAATAATCTTCTGCAACAGATAGCATGCCACCTGTTCCGCAAGCAGGGTCATAAATCGTTTTAGCAATATTTTTTGTCAAAATATCACTATCGTTATTAAATAAAATGTTTACCATAAGTTCAATAACTTCTCTTGGTGTATAGTGTTGTCCTGCATCTTCATTGTGGGCTTCTGAGAAACGTCTGATTATCTCTTCAAAAATATAACCCATTTCAAGATTGGAAATTTTATTAGGATGCAAGTCTGCCTTTGGTGTTGTAAATTCTTGGATAACGATAAACAAAAGATTCTTTTCTGCAAGAGTTGTTATCTCCTGATCAAACTTGAACTTCTCTATAATTTCTCGGACATTTTTTGAAAAACCGTTCAGATAGTTACGGAAATTCGCTTCAATACTATCAGGTGCATCAAGCAGGGTTTCAAATGTGTATTTGCTTGTATTATAAAACTCATAGCCTGCTGCTTTTTTAAGAAAAACTTCACGCATAGGCAAATCAGGAGCCATAGAATTATGTTTAGCAAGCACAGCTTCTTTTGTATCTGCTAAAATACAATCAAAACGTCTAATAACAGTCAGCGGAAGTATAACTTTCCCATATTCATGAGGCTTATACACACCTGTTAATTTATCAGCTATAGCCCATATCAAATTGGCTTTTTCATTTACATTTGCACTCAAACTCATACACCAACTCCTTTGATAAGTTTTATTTTAACATGAAAAATAACATTTATTGGTATTTTGCGTATTATTACAAGTATAAATTTTGAATTTATACTTGATTTATTTTTGGGGTTGAGTGATGAATACGACACCTTAAAAAGGAGGTCGTATGAGTAAAAGCAAGAAATACAGAATTAAACAAAAAGATTTCAAGAAGTTAGAAAAATTAGCTGAGCGGATTTATAATACAGCTACTGTAATTGATTATTTTTGCAGGACACAACAAGAGATTGAAGAGCTGTATAATCTTACTCCAATCGTTGAAAATTTAAGACGAGATACTGATACAGTAAACACTTATTTTATAAATTATCCTGACAATAAGAATTTTTAAGTGGCATTTAAAACCTGTTTTATTAACGTTTAAATAGTGTTCGAAAGATGAATTGTGTCTGAATGATACATTTTGCAATAGTTTGCTTGATATTTAAAGGGTTTAGAGTGATGAATGTCATTGCTGATAAGAGGTAACAATGATTGAATTAGGCAAAAAATACAAACTTAAAAAGATTAAAGGCTTTGATAGCTTTGATAATGAGTATTACAAAGTAATCGGATTCTACAACTTCGACACTGTAATTTGTGAAAACGCCTACGGAGAAAGATTTGTATTTATGAAAGAGTTTTTAATAGACCCACAAAAGCCTGATGATATCTATTCAGATTTGATACTTGAAAGGAATAAATAATGACAGAAAAAGATTATCACTTATACGGAACAAAGGTTTTGAATTTAAAAACACAAGAAATCGGCTTGTTGATTTGTATTTGGAAAAATAAGTTTGCCGATTCTGAAATAGATTACGCAACTTGTGTTGATAAACAAGGCAAAAGGTACAATATAGAGCTTGATAATATAAGAGGTTTCGAAGATGATTTTGAAAAATAAACTAACAAGAGAAAACTTAGAAATAACATATTCTGAATTTAGAAAAAAGTTTGCAAGAGAAATCAGGATAGCTTTTGAAAGTTATCGCAGGACGCAATTAAATAAGTATTCTTATAACTTTAAAGATGACAACTCTATGGAATTCAATTTCTATTTCCAATTACAATGGAATTTTAATCACTTTGAAAATTCTAATTGGTATATTGAAAATATGTAATTTTTGAACATTTATTAAACAGTTGTTAAACGGTATTTAAATACCGTTTAAATTTCTCTCATTTTTCAAAATCTTTTTAATAATAAGTATTTTTTTGTCAAAAACTTTCCTACTTACATGTCAAACTCGCGATACTTTTTCTCAAAAACCATGACACATGACATTTTGACGATTGATTGTTTTTGGTGTCTGCCTTGTTTGAACAAGTGCAGAGCGCAAAAGCCGCATTTTGACAATAAAAAAAGACTTCTTTTAAAGAAGTCTTTTTATGGTGGAGGTTAGGAGACTCGAACTCCTGACCCTCTGCGTGCAAAGCAGATGCTCTACCAACTGAGCTAAAC
>CALVAW010000042.1 GCA_944325655.1 Candidatus Gastranaerophilales bacterium | reverse complement strand
GCTTTAAAATATAAAAAAAATTTATAAAACTTCATTTAATTAAATCCAAAATAAAAAAGCATGCCAAATGACGACAATTTTGCCATTTTTTATGCTTATATGTTATAGTTAAATCAACAGCATTATTTAACTCAATAACTTAATTATACACATTTTGGTAAATATATCAACACGTATTGGTAAATATTTACAAAAATTCATACATATAAGGTATTAATATGTACGGTAAGAAACTGCACGAAATAAGAAAAAAATTAAATCTATCGCAAGAAGAAATTGCTGCACAAACTAATACTTCATATCGTGCATATACAAGCTATGAAAGAGGAGACAGAAAGCCTTCTTTTGAATTTTTAGAAAATCTGGTTAACAAATATAATGTAAATTTAAATTGGCTTATTGCAAATTCCGGAGAACCGTTTAAAAGTCAAGACCAACAAAACGAATTTTTCAAGAACGAAATATTATCTGAAGTTAGAAAAATGCTAATCAGCGAAGGATTAATAAATAAAACTACTCAACAGTAACGGATTTTGCCAAGTTTCTGGGTTGATCAACATCTTTTCCTAAATATTCCGCTATATAATAAGCTAAAAGTTGTAAAACAACTATATTAATAGCAGGACTGATTAAATCGCTTCCCGAAGGCACAGTTATTATGTCATCAAACAAACGAACATCTTTGTCGGCTAAATAATTGGTTACAGCTATCAATTTAGCTTGTCTTGCACGAGCTTCCTCGCAATTTGATAGAACTTTATCATAAACTATACCGGTATTCAAAATAGCAAGCACCGGCATATTTTCATCCAACATAGCTATAGGTCCGTGTTTTAACTCACCGGCACCGTAGCCTGTTGCATTAATATAGCTTATTTCCTTTAATTTTAGCGCTCCTTCAAGTGCGGAAGGATAATTTATACCCCTTGCTATAAAGATAAAATCTTTATAATTTGCATATTTTTTCGCTACTTTTTGGATTTTTTCGGCATTTTCCAATAAAACCTCTATTTTACTGGGTAATTCAATTAACTCTTGTTTTAAAGTTTTTACTTCGGCACTCTCATTTTCTAAACCATATTTTTGCTCCATCAAGAATATTGAAAGCAAATACAAACTTATTAATTGAGCCATATATGATTTTGTTGCCGCAACAGAAACCTCAATTCCGGCATTAACGGGCAACAAACTATCCGCCAATCGAGCCATAGTCGAATCTGCTCTGTTTGTTATTATTGCAATGTGAGATTTTTTCTCCCTAACTTGCTTAATTGCAGTTATAGTATCTGCGGTTTCGCCTGATTGTGAAATTCCTATTACAAGAGTATTTTCATCTGCAATGGTATCTCTATAAATATATTCACTTGAAGGTTCAACATCAACCGGAATTTTTGCAAATTTTTCAATTATATATTTTCCGACCATGCCTGCATGCAAACTTGTTCCGCAAGCTATTATTTGAACACGTGTTATTTTCTTGATTTCTTGAGAAGTTAATTTAAACTCATCTAATTTTATTTCATTATTTATACCAAGTAATTTACCGGTTAAAACATTCCTTACAACATCGCTTTGTTCGTGAATTTCCTTTAACATGAAATGTTTGTAGCCCATTTTTGATATTGCTACAGCTTCAAAAGGCAAATACTCAACTTTATTAACGATTAATTCATCATTTTTATCATATATCTCGATACTATTTTTCTCAACAACGCCAACCTCATCATCAGCTAAATAAATCGCTTTCTTAGTGTACTCTATTATTGCGGGAATATCCGATGCAACAAAATTTTCACCTTCGCCAAGTCCTATAACCAAGGGGGCATTTCTTTTTGCAACAACTATTTTATCGGGTTCGTGTTTATGAATTGCACAAAAAGCAAATGCACCTTTAATTTGTTTAACGGCAGATTGCATAGCTTTTAAAAGATTATTCGTCTTGCCATATTCTCTTGCAATTAAATGGGCTGCTACTTCAGTATCTGTTTGAGATTGAAATATACAGCCTTCTTTTTGCAAAATTTCTTTTAATTCCTGATAATTTTCAATTATTCCATTATGAACAAGTGTTAAATTTTTACAATTACAAGTATGCGGATGTGCATTAACCGTAGTAGGAAGCCCATGAGTTGCCCATCTTATATGACCAATGCCAATATGAGATATATCGCAAACATCTTGCTTTGTTTTTAAAACCTCAATAAGATTTACTAATTTTCCCTGAGCCTTATATATATCTATGGAATTTCCATGCATAAGAGCAATGCCGGATGAATCATATCCCCTGTATTCCAGATGAGATAGACCTGAAATCAAAACCTCGCTTGCTTTTCTATTGCCAATGTATCCGATTATTCCGCACATATTTACTCCAAATTTATTCTATTTTGCTATTTTAATACGCAAATTTTTTTGTTGCAAATTAAGATTTTGTAAAGCAAACAAAATCAATTTATAAAAATATTATAAATACACAAAAACGTTCTCACCAATGAAATTTATCAGGAACAGGATCAAATCTATCGCCTTTATAATACGGATGACATCTCAAAATTCTTTTTATACCAAGATATATCCCCTTTATAATTCCAAATCTTTCTATCGCTTCATAAGTATAAGTTGAACAAGTAGGCTCAAATCTGCAAACAGAAGGAGTATATTTTGAAAAAAATTTATATACCAAAATCATTTTCAAACAAAAAGTTTTAAGCATTTTCTCTTGCCTTTAAAATATCTTCAACCTTTTTAAAATCCTCCTCGGTATCTATATCAATTATCCTCGGTGTTACGTATGCAATCGGGTTAAAACCTATAAAATCCTTGACATTCTTTAATATATCAAGGGGAACCGCATAAAAAGCACCGTTTTCAGCAAGCATCTTATAATGTTCATTTATATCTTGCCTTCTTGGGCGAACTCTAAAATCATATAAAGCTTCTAATTTATTATTATGTAATACTTTCCATTTAGCATGAGTCCAACCTATATTGTATGCTCCAAAGCAACTGTCATACCCTCTTTTCAAAGCTTCAAAATAAAAATCAAAAGCACAATCTATATAATTTTCATCCCTTAAAGGACAAGTAGGCTGCAAAAGGACAACATAATCAGGTTTATAGCCTTTTTTTTCAAGTTTTTCAACAACATCAAGCATAACAGGAGCTGTTTTTGTTTCATCTAATGCCAACTCTAAAGGGCGCTTCAAAACTTCAGCACCAAAGTCTCTGCTTATTTTTAAAATTTCTTCATCTTCCGATGAAACAATTGTTTTGGTAATATATTTTGAATTTAACGAAGCTTCAATCGAATATGCCACAAGCGGTTTGTTTAAAATCGGTTTTATATTTTTTCTTTTAATTCCTTTTGAGCCGCCCCTGGCAGGTATTATACTTAATATCTCCATATTTTTTTAGCCTCTTTATAATCTGTACAGTCTAATTCCAACTCATACAAATATTTTTCTAAATTTGATTTTGTTTTAGCAGATAAAAAATTAATTTTGTCATCTTGTCTTAAAGTTAACATATACTCATTCTTAGGTACAAAATTATATTTTAAAAATACATCACCGACTATACAGCTGTCAAAAATTTTTGCCCAATCCAATTCATAACCGTAAGTATAAAAATCAACATTTATGTCATCAAAAAAACTGTTATAACCTAAAAGATAGAATTTATTTTCATTTGTTAAAATAAAATCAAATCCTAAAATTCCTATATATTCCTCGCCTTGAGTTGAAAGGGCATTAATTGTCGGTAATATCGCTTGATTTAAAATATTTTCTTTTAACTCTTCGCTAACAAAATCAGGCTCAAAAAAAGCAACATTATTTTGATATTTAGCACTTGTTCCTATTATTTTAGCGCTATATCCGTCTGATAGAACCCACACGCTAATATTTTTACCTTCAATATAATCTTCTATAATAACTTTTTTATTTCCGCTTTCAAAAAAATTTGATATAATTTTTTGACCCTGCGTAAAAGTTTCCGCAAATTGTGTACATTCACGAAAACTATGATTATCCGGTTTGATTGCTTGAGGGATTTGCATGTTTTTTAAATAATCAAAACCAAGCTGAGGTTTATCAATAATAATAAATCTTGGAGTTAAAATTTTATTTTTATGCATAAATTTCTTTGCGGCAGCCTTAGAAACAGTAATCCCGACAGCTTCTATAGAAGGAGAAAAAGCACTTATATTAAATGCGCTCAATTGCTCTTGCAAACCCTTATTAATCATTTCTTCATCAAGAATAAGGACAAGATTTATTTCATTAGCCAAACAAAAATCTTTAATATCTGAAAAATTCACAAATTCTATATAATTATCCAATTCTCTCATATTGGAAAAAACTATATTATCGGAATTTTGCTTAAATAATTCAAAAAAACTTTTAGCAGAATAACTGTTACCTAAAATTAGAATTCTCATAAATGAATTATATCATGATTTTATTTAATGCTTTTCAAGAAAAATATGTTATAATTTTAAATTATTACTTAAGGAGTTTTAAATTGGAAGAAAATCAAGAAAAAAATAATATAAATAAAGAAAATGAAGAAACAAAAGAAGATTTTTCCGATTTTGAAGATGATGAAAATCAAATTTCGGACATAAAAAAAGACATGCAATCCTTAAATAATAATGAAACTGAAGTTGAAGAAAATAAAACAGAAGATGATTCTTCAACCCAAAATAATGAAATAAACATAGACGAACCTGAAATAAATGAAGAATCCGAAGGTGAAATTTCAAAATGGGAAGAATTAGATAAGAATAACGCCGTCGTTAAAAAATATATAATATATATTGCAAAAGAATTTATTCCGTATTTTGATAATCTTAACACTGACGAAAGAAGCGCCTATATCAATGACGCCATTCAAACTAAAATGGATTTGGAATATGAAAAAAAAGAAGAAAATAAAAAGAAAAAATTAACTCTGCATCTCATTATTGCCGCAATAACAATTTGCATAATGACTCCTATAGCGCTTTTAATTGTCAACAAAGCTATTATGGCTACTTTTGACAACTATAAATATTCACAAGATAATTTTGAAAAACTCTATAAACAAAGATTTGAAAAAAACAGAGCATACATGCGCTCAGTTGAATATAACAAAGAACACAGCAAATAAATTTAAAACTCCATTATCATATTTTTTAAATTGTTAATATAAATTATTAAGAAATTGTTTATTTTTTTAGTATTGCTTAAAAACAGTGTTATTTTATAGCTATAAGAAAAAAATAAAAAGGAGATATATTATTATGGCAAAAACAATTGGTATCGACTTGGGTACAACAAACTCGGTCGTTGCGGTTATGGAAGGCGGAAAACCTACGGTTATCGCTAATGCCGAAGGATCACGCACTACTCCTTCAATCGTTGGTTTTGCAAAAAACGGCGAAAGATTAGTCGGTCAACTGGCAAAACGTCAGGCAATTTTAAATCCCGACAACACAATTATTTCAATTAAAAGACACATGGGAGAAGACTATAAGAAAAACATAGACGGCAAAGATTACACTCCTCAAGAAATTTCTGCTATGATTTTAAGAAAATTAGCAGATGATGCTTCTGCATATTTGGGAGAAAAAGTAACAAGTGCAGTAATTACGGTACCTGCATATTTTAACGACGCTCAAAGACAAGCAACAAAAGATGCCGGTAAAATCGCAGGTCTGGATGTTCTTCGTATAGTAAATGAACCTACTGCAGCCGCATTGGCATACGGACTTGAAAAACAAACATCAGAAAAAGTATTAGTATTCGACCTTGGTGGCGGTACTTTTGATGTTTCTGTTCTTGAAATAGGTGACGGTGTCCATGAGGTATTATCTACATCAGGTGATACACACTTGGGCGGTGATGATTTTGACCAAAAAATAATTGATTGGTTATGTGATGAATTTAAAAAACAAGAAGGTATCGATTTAAGAAATGATAAACAAGCAATGCAAAGATTAAAAGAAGCTGCTGAAAAAGCTAAATGCGAACTTTCAAGTGTTGTTGAAACCAATATCAACCTTCCTTTTATTACTGCTGATGCAAACGGACCAAAACACCTTGATATGAACTTATCACGTGCTAAATTCGAAGAATTATCACATGATTTATTAGAAAGATGTAAAACACCTGTAGAACGTGCAATAAAAGATGCGGGAATTTCCAAATCAGAATTAAATGAAGTTGTGCTGGTCGGAGGTTCTACTCGTATTCCTGCAGTTCAACAATTAGTTAAAGAATATACAGGAAAAGAACCAAATCAATCAGTTAACCCTGATGAGGTTGTTGCAGTCGGTGCTGCAATTCAAGCGGGAGTTTTAGCCGGCGAAGTTAAAGACATAGTTCTGCTTGATGTAACTCCATTGACACTCGGTATAGAAACACTGGGCGGTGTAATGACTCCTTTAGTTCCAAGAAACACAACTATTCCTGTTTCAAAATCTCAAACATTCTCAACGGCAGACGATAATCAAACAGCAGTTGATATACACGTACTTCAAGGTGAAAGACCTATGGCAAGTGACAATAAATCATTAGGTATGTTCAGACTTGACGGTATTCCGCCGGCAATGAAAGGTATGCCGCAAATCGAAGTTACTTTTGATATAGACGCTAACGGTATTGTTAATGTTACCGCTAAAGATAAAGCAACAAATAAAGAACAAAAAATAACTATTACAAATTCTTCAAATCTTTCCGAATCAGATATTGACAGAATGGTAAAAGAAGCAGAAATGAATTCCGAAGCGGATAAAAAGAAAAAAGAAGAAGCAGAAGTTAAAAATAATGCTCAATCTTTAATTGGTGCAGCAGACAGAATTGTTAAAGATTTTGAAGGTAAAATATCAGAATCAGATAAAACAAAACTTGAAGAACAAAAGAAAGCGCTTAAAGAAGCACTTGATACTAATAAAGGCAATGATGAATTGAAAAAATTATCGGAAGATTTGCAACAAACAATGTATGCAATTTCTCAAGCCGCTTATCAGCAAGTTCAACAAGAAAATCAACAAGGTAATGCTTCTGGTGATGCACAAAGCGAAAATACATCAACAAATAATGACAAAAAAGATGATGATGTAATTGATGCAGAATATACAAAAGAATAATATTTCTTTTAATAATAAAAAAGGCCTGCACTCGGCAGGCCTTTTTTATTCAGTTTTTTCATCTTCCTGTTCAACTTCGGATTCTTCTTTTGCACTTTCTTCAGGCAAAGTCATCTTTTTAGATTCTAAAAGTTCTACATAACCTAAAGCACGTGCTGTTTCAGCACTTACTGCACTTTTTGTTTGTCTTACCAAATACATTGAAGCTGCATTTTCAGATAATTCTGAAGAAATTTCTCCCAAAGTTTCCTTTAATTTCTCGTCCGCCTGAATAGCTTCATCCATCGCAGCATAATTTTCCGCTTGTTTAGTTGATAATTCAACTAAATTTTCTTCTTGCTGGCCAATTGCATCAATGCCTTCCTGAACCAATTTTTCATATTCTGCTTGTTGAGCTTGTAATTCGACTTTTTGCTGTTCAAGTTCTGCTTTTTGTTGTTCAAGCTGCGCTTTTTCGGATTTCAAACTTTCCAATGCCTGTATTTGAGATTGATATTCACTATATGCACTGCTATATTGATTTTTTTCTTCCTGTGAAGCATCGCTTGACGGTTCTGAAGGTTTTGTTGGAGTTCCTATTTCACTTATTTTAGCCTCAACATTACTTAAATTATTTACCACATCCTGCGTTTCCGTCTCATTTAAAGTCAGTTGTTCTCTTACACCGTTCAATGCTTCTGTATTTGAATTAAGTTCCTCGTTCAAAGACGTTAGATTTCCTTCGCCTGCAACTATTTCTTGCTCTGTCGTATCAATTGTTTCCTGAAAAGCAGCTAACTGACTTTCTGCATCAGCCGATTGTTTAACGGCTTCATTGAAATTTTGCTTGGAAGTATTAAATAAGTTTTCAGACTGACTATATGCCTCATCAACTTCGCCTGCATAGGTTTTACAATAATTATAATTACTGTATGCGGCAGTTAATTGTTCATCTGCTTGTTCTTTTGTTTCAACATTTGTATCAATATCATAAGTTCCTGACTCCATTTGTTCCGCAGGAACAATAGGATAAGGATATTCATCTACTTCAACTGTTGTTGGAACAGTCGGGCTGTCAAAATCACCGCCGCCGCCTCCGCCGCCGCCATAACTACCACCGCCGCTTGAAGCAGAGATATTAGCAACCTGCGGAGTTTCCACACTCGGAGAAACTTCAATTTCAGAATAAAAATCCGTTTCACCCGCTTCAATTTTTTCAATAGCAGATACAAAATCATCAAAACTTACATCTTCTGATTTTTTATCTAATTCTTTTATTTTTGAAAAGAAATCATTTTTTTCCTGATTTGAAATAACACCATCAGCATTAGAATCAATAAATTTAAAAACAGAATCATCTTTTGAAAGGCTTGAAGTATAATCTTCAAACATTTCATCGAACATATCAGATTCATCAATATCAAGCTTAGAAGAATCTTTACTCAAACTTATTTCATCATAATCTTCTCTTTTTTCTAAAAATTCTTTGAATAAATCGCCATACTTAACAACCGACTTTTGCGCTCCGGTTTTTTCAACTTCTTCGTAGTTTAAACCGGATTTTTTCTTAGTTGCCTCATCTTTAAGCCAATTATAAAATTCACCTCTTATAGTTATATAACCAAAATCAGCCATATACAGCACCTTCCTTTAAAAGGAATAACGGCATTTTTTGTATTTTTTTTAATTTTTTTTACAATTATTTACATTTATTATATAATTTCTTTATGATTGAAAGATATTCAAAACCAGAAGCCTCTAAAATATGGGGTTTGGAACAAAAATTTTCATACTATCTTGAAGTAGAACTTGCTGTAATTAAAGCAAGGGTCGAACTCGGAGAATTTGACTATGAAGTATATGAAAATATTAAAAAAACGGCAAAATTTGATATAAAAAGAATTGATGAAATCGAAAAAATAACAAGACACGATGTAATTGCTTTTTTGGAAAATGTTAATGAAAATGTTGGTGATAAATATTCTCCATACATTCACAAAGGCTTAACAAGTTCAGATGTGATAGACACAGCTTTTGCATTGCAAATCAGAGATATTTCCAAAATTATAAATGAGGATTTAAATCAATTAATCACATCTGTTAAAAAACTTGCTTTTAAACATAAAAACACTGTTTGCCTCGGCAGAAGTCATGGTATTGGTGCGGAAGTTATAACATTCGGATTTAAGCTTTTAAATCTTTTAGATATGTTAGAGAGAGCTAAAAAAAGGTTTAATGCAGCTCTTGATGATATTTTAACAGGACAAATTTCAGGTCCTTGCGGCACATATTCAAACATAAATCCAAATATTGAAATAAAGACCTGCGAAATATTAGGTTTAAAACCTGCTAAAATTTCTACTCAAATTATCTCCAGAGATAGACACGCTGCCTACATTTCAGCCATTGCATTTATAGGATGTGTTATTGAAAACTTTGCTGTAGAAATAAGACATTTACAAAGATTTGAAGTTGCAGAAGTTGAAGAAGGCTTCGCTAAAGGGCAAAAGGGGTCTTCCGCTATGCCTCATAAAAAAAATCCGATAGCATGTGAAAATCTTTCCGGATTAGCAAGAATTTTAAGAAGCAACACAATAGCTGCAATGGAAAATATTACCCTTTGGCATGAACGTGATATCTCTCATTCTTCGGTCGAGAGAATAATTTTTCCCGATTCAACAATATTGATAGATTATATGCTTACAAGATTTCTAAACGTTATGAAAAATCTTGTTATAAAAGAAAAAAACATGATTAAAAATGCCGATAGATATGGCGGAATCATATATTCTCAAAGTTGTCTGTTAAAATTAACTCAACATAATATGACAAGAGAAGAAGCTTATAAAATTGTACAAAAAGAAGCTCTTGATGCATTTAATAATCAAGGTAATTTCAAAGAAAACATGAAAAAACACCTAGACCAAACCGAAATTGAAGAATGTTTCAACCAAAAAAAATATTTGAGCAATATCGACACAATTTTTAAAAGATTTGAATAACTAAAAAGGTTTTGTTTGAGAAAGTTTATTTCTTAATTCTCTAAATTTAGCTATATCTTCCTGAGCTTTTGAACTTTCTTTAAATAATGTTTGAGAAGCAGGATGCATGATTACAATTGAATCTATATGTATTTCAAGAAAATCATACCTTTTAGGAGTACTCATACCGCCAACTGCAACAATTTCAGCATTTGTCACCGCTAAAAATCTTCTCTCCTTATCATTAAGAAGCTCTGTTAATTCCCGATTTGATTTTGTATATTTAGAAACATAAACTGTACCTTTAATTTCATGGTCTTTTGTTACTATACATACTTCTACGGGTGTAGTATCTGAAGGTTGCTTTGTCATTTTTCTTTTTACTCCTGTGATATGAAATCATTATAACTTAATTTTAAAATTTTTACCACATAATTGAAATTTTTATGTTAAAATATAAAAGCCACACTTCACGGGGGGTTGCTTCCTCTTGACCGAAAGCTTATGTCGGGTGCAGAGTATATTATGAGGCAAAATGGTTGTAATTTGAAAAACAAAAAATTGTTGATGATTTAAGTTTTTATGGCGTGATGTTGCCCCAACCGAGTCAGGATGGAAACATAGCAGCTCTAAGGTTTATGTTACGGGTGTAAAAATTTATTTTGGAGATTTATTGATTTGGAGAATTATTGTCATTTTGTCGATAGATATAGTGTGGCATTATTATTTTATGATATAATTAAATAAAATTATGTGTCGATGTGGCACTCTGCCGAAGAAAAAGTCCGAAGGAGTTTTTCGAGAGGGCAAAAGC
>CALVAW010000041.1 GCA_944325655.1 Candidatus Gastranaerophilales bacterium | reverse complement strand
GCAAGAGCAGATGAATGGCTTAAAAAATCAATTCAAAAAGAAGATTAAAGGAATAATAAAATGACAAAAAAAGAAAAAATTATAGCAATTTGTTTTTCAATATCATTTATTATGGTAGTAGTTTCTGCTATTTATACGGCAAGTCTTAATAAACCCGAAGGGTACCGTTTTAATGTTGTAAGGTGGTATCATCAATTAAAAAAATCTTGAAAATACTTTAATGTAGATTAAGAAAGATGCTATTATAAGTAAGATTCCCGAGAATTTCATCAAAAATTCCGAAATATTTGCAAAATTTCTTACTCCCTTTATGAAGGATGTAAATACTCCCGCAAGAACTACGATAACTCCTTGTCCCAAAGAGAAAAACAGAAGCATAAGTCCTGCCAGAGCTATATTTTTACTTAATGCCGCAAAGCTCATAATTCCTGCTAATATTGGTGTGGAGCAGGGGCTTACTGCAAATGCAAAAAGTATTCCCACCAAAAAGGGATATAAAAATAAACTGTGAGAATTGCCTTTCGGTATTCTTTTAACCAATGGAGCAAGCGTAAAATCTATTATTCCAAGTAAATTTAAACCCATAATAAGTATAAAAGATGCAATAAATAAAACCCAATATGAACCGCCGAGAGAAACGAAAACGCTTCCTGTTACGGCACAAAATATACCTATTATGGTAAGAATTACCGCAAGCCCCAAAACAAACGAACTTAGTTGTAAGAATGTTTTTAGTTTATTATTATCACCGTAACCGCCTACATATCCGACGATTAGCGGTAAAATACCGATTGAACATGGTGAAATTGAGCTCAATATACCGCCGAGAAAAGATATTACCAAAAACATGAGCGAAAATTCGCCGTTTGACAAATATTGAACTAATTTATTTGTTAACTCTACAATCATTTTTATATCCCGTAATTTTTATTTTTCGTCTATCATTTCTAAAACATCAATAATTTCATCAGATGACATTGTGCCTTCTTGTCTGTGAATTACATTTCCTTGTCTGTCTATAAAGATGAGTGTCGGGACAAGAGTGACTTTGTATTTTTTAATTTGTGATTTATTGTAGTCAATTCCCTTGCCTACATTTTCGACTACGTTTATTTCTTCTATAACGACTGAACCTTTGTAATTTTTCATTGCTTTATTCATTTCGGTTGCAACTTCCTTACATTCAGAACACATAGGGGAAGAGAACTTGATTATTTTTGCTTTTGGAATTTGACTTACTTCTTTTGTGCCTTGAGTTTTGCACATCATATCATTTTGAGCTTTTGCATCAAGATAAGCATATAAGCTTAATGGTAAAGTAAATATCAGTAAAACAATAATCCAATTTTTCATATTTTTTCCTTTATTATTAGTTTACAAAAAATTATATGTTTAAAAATTAAAAATTTAAAACAGTAATATTAACTAATCTTTTTTGCATATATAATTTTGTCCTTGATATGAATTTCTTTGTAACATAATTTTATCAATTAAGTTCAAAATTTCAAAACGTCTGTTTACCCATTTTGGTTGGAGAGTTGTTTCACTGTAGCCTGTTCCTGCTATTCTTTGAATTGTTGTAGTCGGGGGTAAAATTTCTAAAATATCACAAACAATTTCTGCATATTGCTCCATATTCATAAGGTAAAAAGGTTGTTTTTCATAAATTTTTGCAAGAGGAGAATCTTTTAGAATTGTGAGCATGTGAATTTTAATTCCGTCAATTTCAAGTTCAGCAAGTTTTTTAGCTGTTTCAAGCATATCTTTTTTTGTTTCATTTTCAAGTCCTAAAATAATATGCGCACAGACTTTAATATTTCTTTTTTTTGTTTCTTTTACAGCTTTTTTAAAACATTCAAAATCATGTCCTCTGTTTATTAGTTCTAATGTTTTATTGTTTGCCGATTGCAGACCGTATTCTATCCAAGGGTGTTTGTATGTTGAAATTAAATTTAATTTTTCTTTGTCAACACAATCAGGGCGTGTGCCAATTGAAATTGAGACTATTTTTTCATCAAAAAATACACTGTCATATATTTCTTTTAATTTTTCAATTGGAGCATAAGTATTACTGTATGATTGAAAATATGCCATAAAAGCTTCTGCTTTAAATTGTTCTGATAACTTTAACATGCTTTCTTTTATTTGTGTTTGAATGGAATTTTTGGAGCAATTACATCTCGAGTAGCTTCCTGTTTCGTCGCAAAAAATGCATCCGCCCGATGAAATTGTCCCATCCCTGTTGGGACAGTTAAATCCGCCGTCAAGAGTTATCTTGTAGACTTTTTTGTTAAACGTTTCTTTTAAATATTTACTGAAAGGATAATATCTTTTTTGCATAGAATATTCTATTTTGTTGAATAATATTTGTAAATGATTTAGGGAAATATCATGGCGTGGTATTATATAATAAGATACCCCTTTGTGAAGGAAGAATGCGTATGAAGATTTTAATTTCAAATGATGATGGAATAGCTGCAGAAGGAATAAAGGCTTTAATGATAAATTTAGCTAAGGAGCATGAAGTATATGTTGTGGCTCCCGATAGAGAACGTTCTGCTGCAGGGCATTCTTTGACTTTACATTCTCCCATCAGGGTAGAGGAACTTGAGCCGCAATATGGCGTAAAAAGAGCATGGGTTACCAACGGCACTCCCGGTGATTGTGTAAAAATAGCAATTTGTGCGCTGTTAAAACAAGAAGAGCTGCCCAATATAGTTATATCAGGAATAAATCATGGGCCTAATTTGGGGGCGGATATTTTGTATTCCGGAACGGTAAGTTGTGCTTTGGAAGCTGCCATGTTAGATTATCCTTCCATTGCGGTTTCATTGGCATCAATGACCCCTGATCCTACATATTTTGATGCTACCGCTAAATTTATATGCAGATTTTTGCCAAAATTAAAAAATATTAGTTTTCCTAAAAAATCAATTTTAAATATTAATGCCCCAGCTCTTGAAGAGGAAGACGTTGCGGGAGTTGAAATTACAAAATTGGGAACAAAAATGTTTACGGATAACTATGATAAAAGAATTGATCCCAGAGGAAAAGTTTATTATTGGATGGCGGGAGAATTAACTTCAAAACATGAAGAAGACGGAACAGATATTGCAGCCGTCAGGGCGAACAGAATTTCTATTACGCCGATAACTTTTGAAATGACTCATAAGAACATAATGGCAGAACTTGAACATGAATTTTGTGCAGGTGGTATATGTAATTGGTATGGATATGGTGCAAGTCAGAGTTAACGGCATTTTTGAATATATTAAAGAAAATATTATTTTAACAGATTTTTTAAAGAGCAAAAAATTACCTTTAGTTTTTGCTGTAGAGATAAATAAAAATATTATAAAAAAAGAAGATTATGAAAAAGTAATTTTAAATGACGGGGATAATATTGAAATAGTTGCTTTTTGCTCCGGCGGTTAAATTTATCTGTAATAATTTCTTATTTTTTGTTGTAAAATTTAATTGCAACAGAATTTAAGGAAAATATAAATGAAATCGTTTGTTTTTGAAAAAATTAAAGATTTAAAATATGGGGAAAACCCTCACCAGAAGGCTGAGTTGTATCATTATGAAAGAGAAATAGATAAAGTCTTATTAAATGGCGGCGAATTAACTTATAATGATATCTTAAATTCAACTGTTGCTCTTGAGGTTATATCGGAATTTTATGATGTTGCGGCAATTTGTGTTGTCAAGCATGCAAATCCTTGTGTAGTTGCGCTTGCCGGAAATTTGAATTTTGCTTTTGAGAAGGCTGTTGATTCCGATCCTATTTCATTTTTTAATTCCGTAATTACATTTAGCAGAGAGATTAATTTGGAATTAGCAAAAAAAATAAAAGAAATGTCTATAAAAATAGTTATTGCCCCTTCTTTTTCTGCTGATGCATTAATGGAGTTGAAAAAAGATAAGGATTTGAAGATAATTAAAATCAATACTCCTTATAAAGAGATTTTTAGTTTTTACAATGAAGAGATAAAAATTACTCCGTTCGGAGTTTTAATTCAAGAAAAAGATAAAAAGGAATTATCTCCGGATACTTTTAAAGTGGTTACAAAGAAAAAACCGGAACAAAGAGAAGTTGAGGATATGATTTTTGCTTTTAAGGTTGCAAAGCATGTAAAATCCAGCGCTATTGTCGTGGTTAAGGATTTAAGAACCATAGGGATATGCGGCGGGCAAATGAATAATACAGCAAGTTTAGAATTTGCACTTAAAAAAGTTTGTGATTCTCCTAAAGATTCTATTGTAGCAAGTGACGGAGTTTTTTCGTCGATAGATAATATTCAAATCGCAGCTCAAAATAGAGTTGCAGGAATTATACAACCGGCAGGTTCTGCTAAAGATAATGACATTATAGCTGCTGCGGATAAATACGGTATTTCTATGATAACAACGGGAATAAGACACTTTAAACATTAATGACTATGAAATTTTTTAACAGAGAACAACGTGCTTTATTTGGATTAAGTTTTGGACATTTTAATGTGGATTTGTATGCTGCATTATTAGTTCCTTTATATCCTTTAATTACTTCCAAACTGGGTATAAATTTAGCTGTAATAAGTTCTATTATTGCACTTGGACATTTGGTTTCTTCGATGATGCAGCCGGTTTTTGGTTTTATAGCCGATAAATTACGTCATAGAATATTTATGGTTTGGGGTCTTGTATTGGCTTCTGTTTTTATTCCGTTAACAATAAAAACAAATACGGTCTATATATTTAGTTTGTTTTTGCTTTTGGGTATGGTTGGGAATGCTTTTTTTCACCCTCAAGTCAGCGCAATGATTAAAGATTTTAATAAAAATAATCCTAATTTATCTCGCTCTATGGGCATATTTCTCGGATTGGGAACAATAGGTTATGCCATCGGTCCTTATGTTGCTACTTTTTTAGTTGAAAATTTAGGGCAAAATGCTCTTTTATATATGATTATTCCCGGTATTTTGTCGAGTATTTTTATATATTTTGTTGTACCTAAAATGCCTTCTAAAGATTGTTATATTAAAGAAAATTTCTTTTTTATAATGAGAGAGATAATTAAAAATAAAACTTGTATGTTTTTGATGTTTGTTTCTGTTATAAAATCTGCTGTTAGTATCAGTTTTGGCACATATATACCTTTTTTGCTAAAATCAAACGGGTTTAATCTTTCGCAAACAGGTATTATAGTTACTTTATTCTTTATAGCCGGCGGAATTGCCACAATTGTAAGCTCAAAAATAGAAAAATATTTGAATGCAAACGGAGTGGTTGTTCTTTCGTTTTTGAGTATTTTACCTTTGACTGTATCATTTTTGGCATTATTAAAATCATCTAAAATTTTAGCGGTGATTCTCTTTATTTTAACCGGATTTTTTATTTTGCTTTCTGTTGGAATTATTCTTGTACATGCTCAAAAAGCTATACCAAAATATACAGGCGTTATATCCGGAGTTATGCAAGGTTTCAGTTGGGGTTTAGGTGCTTTATTTTTAGCTCCTTTAGGTTTTATAGGTCAGAATTTTGGTGTGGATAAAATTCTTGTCTTGATGGCTTTGCTTGCTTTTATTGTCGGATTGTATACAGCTAAAAATAAATGTTTAAATTAACTGAACATGCTTTTATTTTCATCAATGACTTCCGGTTCAGTTTCGTTTTCTGTGTTTTCTGATTTTTCAGTTTCTTCGTTTTGATTTATTTCGCTGATTTCTTTATTAATGTCTTTTTCTTCAGTTTCTTCATTTTCTTCGACGTTTTTAATATTTTCAGTTTCTTCGTTATTTTCCTGTTTAACTTCAATATTTTCTTCTATTGTTGTTTCTTTATTTTCATTTGTTTCTATACCTAATTCTTCCAAATATTGATTTTTTGCTTCCGGATTATATTCTTCGCCTAAAAGCAGTTCAATATTATGTTTAGCTTCTTTATGATTATGATCGGTATCTATTGCTTTTTTGTAATATTTTATTGCTCTTTCTATGTCTCCTACAAGTTCATAAGCAAGTGCTAAATTATATAAAGTATCGGCATTATCGGGAATATATTTTAATACTTCGGTGAATTGCTCTATGCTTTGAGCATATTCTAATTCTTTTGTGAGTGAAATTGCGTATGCAATTCTGGCTTGAATATTCATGGGATCAATATTTATTGCGTCATAAAAAGCTATTTTAGCATTTTTAACTGAACCCATTTCATCATAGGCGCAACCAAGTCCAAAATAATATTTGGATTCTTGCGGTTTTATTGCTATTGCTCTTTTAAAGTGAGCAATTGAGTCTTGAAAACTTTTTATATAATAATTGCATTTTCCAAGTTGA
This sequence comes from Candidatus Gastranaerophilales bacterium, assembly GCA_944325655.1. Lineage (GTDB taxonomy): Bacteria > Cyanobacteriota > Vampirovibrionia > Gastranaerophilales > Gastranaerophilaceae > RUG14156. The sequence continues at coordinate 4,750 of CALVAW010000041.1, read as the reverse complement.
TAATATACTTCGTCATTTTCTTCATTATATTTAAGAGCTTCAAAAAATTTATCAAATGCCTGATTATATTGACCTTTTTTAAACAAATCTTGTGCCCATGCGCAAATTAAATTAGAAATATAATTTATTATTATTTCTCCTTGTTCGGGAGGAAGGTCTTCTAATAGTTTGTTGTATAAATTGACGCCGATTTGAAATTCGCCGATTAAGGTGTAAGCCTGTGCAAGTGTGAATGCAAAAGAAGTTTCCTTTGGGTTTTGAGCAAGTAAATCTTTGAGCAGATCAATTGCTTCAGCATATTGTTTGTTTTTTAGCATTGCATTACAAAGTTCATTTTGGTGATATAAGTAGTTTGTGCTTTCGGGGTCTTCAAGCGAGATTATTTTTTTATATGCTTCTATTGCTTCCGGCCAATTTTCAAGAGTTGCTTGCAATTGTGCTATTTTTTCAAGAATTTCAAAATCGTCTCCAACTATGGATATAATTTTTTTATAGTATTTAAGACAATCTTGCCAGTATTTATTTTTGTATGCTAAATCTGCCAATAATATTAATATTTCAAGATTTTCAGGGTCTGATTGGTGTATTTTTTCATAGGCTTCAAAAGCCTTTTCGTTATCCCCAATATTTGTGTAGAGATTTGCAAGTGTGTATTTTAGTTCCGTAATTCTATTTTCATCTACTTCCGCATCAATAATTAATTGATACATTTCAATGGCTTTTTCCCAGTTTTCAGTTTGTTCATATAATTTTGCAAGATTTTCTACCGCATTAATATTTCCGCTGTCATATAATAAAATTTGTTCATATAGTTCAATAGCTCTGTTTTTAGGGCCGTTTTCATAATAATATTGAGCAAGCATTTCTTGTGTTTTAATGTCATAAGGCGCAATGGATAATATTGCTTCATAGTGCTTAATTGCCATTTGCTCGTTGCCCGAAGCCATTAGTGATTGGGCTAAAATTCTTCTTAATTCAACATTTCCGTAATTTTTTGAAAGTTCTCTTTGAGCATATCTTTGTAATTCGGCGTGCATTCCTTGATTTAAAAGCTGATTGCATCTTTCTATTACATCTTCATGGGTTATTTCTTTCGGTTTTTCTCTTTCAGGTTCTTTTATTGTATTTGATATGAACAACACATATACCCACACTATCGTGCAGGCAAATAATACTAATCCTACGACTAAAAGAATATTCATAATTTTAATTATACTATCCGTTTGTTAAATAGTAAATATCAGGAACTCTTTTTTACTACCTCAAATTGAGTATTTTTCTTTACTTGTTTTTAAAAAACATTAAAATGTTAGTATGAGGTGTTTTATTCTTTTAGCAATATTGTTTTTTTCTGTGATGCCTTTGAAGGCGGAAATGCTTGATGTTGATTATAATTTTATTGACACTGCTTTTGACGGCATAAAACCTGTTACGGATAAGGAATTTGATGATACGATTAATCGTTTGACTCCTCAACCGATTGAAAATACTTTTTGGGGAAAAACAAAAGCTTTTTTATTCGGCAGAAAATATGGAGTGCAACCTGCTCCAAAGGGTCAGGATAAGGAAATTGATTTTGGCGGAGAGATGAAAGCCATTCAAGATTTAAAAAATGGTGTATATTATATTACTTTGTTTGTATCTGTTGTAGGAAATGATGGAAATATTATTCCTCTCGGCAACTATAAAATTCAAGAAAAAAATGTGAATAATGAAGATATGCTTGTTTTTTATCAGGGCGCAAAGGAATACGGCAGTTTAAAACTGAGAAAATTTGAGGATAATTTAAAAAAAGAACATGATTTAACTTATTCCAGAGTTGATATTATAAATGATAATGTTATAAGGATTGTTTATTCAACAATCTCTGATACTAAATGCGCTTATGCGAAAGTTTATTTGCAAAACTAAAATTTGCATAATATAATTTAAACGAAAGACAATGGGAAGGTAAATTATGAACAGCGTAATTTTAGTTGGACGCGTAGGACAAGATCCTGAGATTAAATATTTTGAAAGCGGAAAAAGCAAAACAACTTTTTCAATTGCTGTAGACCGTTGGAACCCTAAAACAAAGACAAGAGAAGCAGATTGGTTTAATATACAATTGTGGGATAAAAAAGCTGAGTCTGCTGCAGAGTGGATTAAAAAAGGCTCTCTTGTTTCAATAGAAGGAAGAATAATGGTATCCAAATGGCAAAATCCTGATGGAGAGATGGTTGAGAGATATTTAATCAATGCTACGGATTATGGTTTCGTTGGAAGTAAAAAGGACGCTCAAACAAGCGCAGTGTAATTATGGCAATAATTGATTCCGCAATTATAGTTGCAGACGATTTAACAGGTGCGAACGATACTGCTTTGCAGTATTTCAAGAAGGGCTGCACTACTAAAGTTATTATTGATTGCCTTCAGGATTTGTCAGATACAGAGAGTGTCAGCATTTGGGCAATTTCTACCGAAAGCAGAAATACTTCCAAGGAAGAAGCAGTAAACAGAGTTCTAATTGTTACCGAGAAATTAAAAGAAAGTCTCGGAATTGACAATTTTTATAAAAAGATAGATTCAACTTTAAGAGGAAATGTTGGGGTAGAAATTATTGCCATGCTTGAAGCTACCCAAAAAGATGCCGCAATTATTGCTCCGGCTTATATTGAAGAAGGAAGAATAACAGTTGGCGGATATCAACTTTTAAATGGTGTTCCTATTGAGAGAACACAGTGTGCTTTGGATCCTAAAGCGCCTATTTATGAATCTTATATACCTGATATTTTAAAAAAAGATTTAAATTCAAAATTTGAAAATTTGATTGATGTTGTGGGGCTAAAAACAGTTACTAAAGGGGCGGGGCCGATTACTTTAAAAATTAATGAATTAATACAAAAAGGAAAAAAATTAATAGTTGTCGATGCCGCTTCTTGTGTTGATTTAGAACAAATTGCTCTTGCTATAAATAAAAGCGGGCATGATCTTTTGCCATGCGGAAGTGCAGGGCTTGCAAACGCTTTTAATAAAATTATTGATAATGAGGAAGAAATCAAACATATTAAGCATATTCCAAATTTACCCAGAGTTATTGTTTCAGGTTCTGCAACGCAGTTAAGCGCAAATCAAATAAAAAAATTAAAGGAAGAAAAAAAGGAGCTTTTTTCTGTTGATTTAACGGTTAAGGATGTGGTTTGCGAACCAAAACAAGAACTGATTGATTTGATTGTTCAAAAATTGTCTGAAGGTATTGATGTTGTTGTGCATTCGTCTGATATTAATAAAGAAATTTTAGATGATGAAACTTGCAGCGTTTTGATTGATGAAGGTATTGCAAAGAGTGAATTTTCAAGTAAAATCACTGATTTTCTTTCTAATTTGGTGTATGAAGTTAATTTAAAAAGTAAATTTATTTTAATTATGATTGGAGGAGAAACCTCTTATAAATGTGCAAGAAAGATGAAATCAGCATATCTTGAAGTTTTGGATGTAATTTTGCCCGCTATACCTTTATGTATGGATATGCATGGTAAGATTATTGTCACAAAATCAGGTAATTTTGGTGATTTGAATACCTTGATAGAAATTTTGAATTATTTTGACAGGTTAAAGTAATGAATAGATACAAAATAGCCGTTACTACCGGAGATAAAAAAGGGATAGGCAAGGAACTTGTTTTAAAAGCATTGAATAATTTAAAATTGAAGCGAGATGAAGTTTTAATTATCGGAGAAAAACTTGATTTAGATTATGATTTTATTGAAATAGATGAAAAAGATAACGGAATTTTTTGTTATAAAACGCTTGAAAAAGCATGTTTATTGGCAAAAGAAGGAATTATTAAAGGTATTGTAACATCTCCTGTGTCAAAAGAGGAATTGCATAAATCGGGATATATATACAACGGACAGACTGAAATTTTAGAAAAATTACTCGCTGAAGGAAATCAAAAAGCTCAAATGCTTTTTGTTGCAGATAGTTTAAGAGTTATGTTATTAACTCGTCATCTGCCTTTGAAGGAAGTTTGTTTAACTGTTGATGATGTGGTATCTAAAGTTGAAATTTTGAATAATTTTTTAATAGAAAAATGCAAAATTGAAAAACCTGTAATTGCATTTTGTGCTTTTAATCCTCATGCAGGTGAAAATGGTATATTAGGCAGAGAAGAAATAGAAATTTTAAATCCTGCAGTTGAAATTCTAAATTCTAAAGGAATAAATGTTCTAAAACCATTGAGCGCCGATGCGCTTTTTGCAAAAGTTGGAAAAGATTATTTGAGTGGTAAAAAGGTAAGATATGATGCTATTTTAGCTTGTTATCATGATCAGGGATTGTGTCCGGTTAAAGCGCTTGCTATGGAAAAGGCGATTAATACAACTATAGGTTTAAATATAGTTAGAACCTCTCCTTCATCAGGCACCGCTTATGATATAGCAGGAAAAAATATTGCTAACCCTGAAAGTATGATTGAGGCCGTTAAATTAGCTATTAGTTTATCTTAATTAGGTTAATTTGTTTCAAATTAAAATGTTTAGTCATAGCAAATTTCTACAACTTTAACATTTTTAAAATCTTCAACAGTTAATAAAGAATTTTTTATATAAATTTTTTCCATAACAAATCTAAGAGACTCTATTTTAGTAACTTGTGAATTACTGAAATCAGCTTCTCCGCCAATACTTTCAAGACTACTTAAATCAGTAACTTTTGAATCTCTAAAATCCGCCCATCCGCCAATAGTTTTGAGACTACTTAAATCAGTAAC
>CALVAW010000040.1 GCA_944325655.1 Candidatus Gastranaerophilales bacterium | reverse complement strand
GCATCGGCAAACTTGTTTTTCCAAGTTTTAATTAATAATCCGATTTCACCTGTCTTATGGTTTAAAATCTTTGTACCGTAAAGTGCATAATCTTTTTCCGTCATGATTCTTTCCTTTCAAGTATTAAATCTGAATAAATTTCATCAGGCATATCTGAATCAGTAAAAAACTCTTTCATAAACACAAATCTTTCTCCGTAATCGTTTTCGCAGATTACAGTGTCAACGTTGTAGAAACTAATTACTTTGAAATATGCATTATCAGAGTTTCTAAAATTTTTAATCTTTTTAAGTTTATATTTTTTGCCTAACTCAATCATTGCCACCTCTTATCAGCAATGACATATATTACTCTCAAGCACATAAATATCAAGAGATTACAAGTAAAACGTATCATTAAAACACAATTTTATTTTGAATTCTGTTTAAATAACTTTTTTAATCCGATATTTTTCATACTTATTCAGTCTAATTCTTTTTTCGGATGGCAATTCATTACTCAAAATCAAAATAGATTTAAACATTATTATAGTTCTGTATATTTTTTACAAGATCCTTTTGATTTTTCAACAGGATATTTTTTATTATTTTTTTCTAATTTGTCTAATACAGCTTTAGATAAATCAATATCAAGAATATCTGACATTGACAAAAGATATATTAATACATCTGCCATTTCTTCTTGCAGTTGTTCATTTTTAGTTCTTGTCACACTAAAAGAACTGATATTGTCATCCCACAAAAATAATTCAACTAATTCTGAGGCTTCAACAGATAATGCCATTGCTAGATTTTTAGGGGTATGAAATTGCTTCCAATCTCTTGCATCTCTGAATTGTACTGTTTTTTCTTTTAAAAATTCAATATCCATAAGAAATCTCCTTAAAATTATTATACTAAAAATTTATGATAGAATTATATTATGGAAGAAATAAAATATTCATGCGAAATAGAGATTGAAAACGTTCCAGTCAAATGGTTACCAAAGATAGAATTATTTTATCCAGATTTACCAGGATTTCCTATTATGTACGTTCATTCAATTGTGAGTAATGAACATTTATACGGATTTCCCGTAACTATGTCTATTCCAACATCCGCATATAATCAAGATGAAACTTGTAATATAAAATTCTTATTTTTATGCAACAAAGATATTTCACAAGAAGTAATATACTATAATCAAATTAAATCAGATTTAGAAAACAGAATTGGAATAGCAAATGCAATTACAAAAGACCAAATATTGGATTCATGTCTTAAAGAGCAACATAAAGAATTTTTAAGCAAAATGTTTGATATTTGCTCTAAATTATATGGAAATAAATTACCTTATGGTCATTTTTATGAAGAATTCTATTCAATTATTCGCTTTGTTGCCGCATTCCAGCCCAAAACTGGTAGACAAAGTGAAATGAGAATGTTATATAATTTTTTGAGTACATATGGTGAGTCCATAGTAATTGATGCCGAAAGCTTGCCAAATTGGTCATTTGTTGAATTCTTTTTATTGCCAACATATCAAGATCTTCAAAATGATAACATTGAACTTTATACTAAGTTTAATAAACTTTTTATTTCAATGAAAAAGATTTGGAACATTGAGTATATTAATGATGTAGAAATAAACGGGAAACACTTAAAATCTTTAACCCGTGCTTGGGATAAAAATAAAGAAAAATTAAGAGAAAATAAATTATTAAAAATTGAAAATGATTCTGAAAATGACTTTAATACGGAAGATACTTATCAAATTGAACGTTTAGTTGATGCTTTTAATAGACACCCTTGGCGTGCTTGCTATTTAATATGGGCAATTTTTACAATAAAAAATGCTAATTATAATGAATGGTCAAAAGATTTTTTCAAAGCATTTTATCTTAACGGTAAAAAATTAAAAGGATGTTCAGAAAAAGTTGTTGCTTGTTATTTGCAGCAAGGTTTTGCGAATAATGAGGTTATACCTATAGATACTTGGATTAAAACATTTTATGAGTATGCTTTATCCATAAAATCTCCTAATGAATTATTTAATTCATTTAATAATTTGGGGAAATTAGAACGATTAATTTGGTTAGTAAGTCAAGCAAACAAAACCAATATTAAAGAATATATGGAATTATTATGGTGCCAAAGGTTTGGTACTAATAATAATGGAGAATTAAGACAAATGAATCCTTTATCCTGCTATGAATGTAAACTCCATTATTGCTGTTGTGGGTACAATTCAATTAAAACTGATAAATTATTAATCAAAAATATCAATGATACTCAATGGGATAACTTTAAAGATATAGCAAAAAATAATGACTGCAAATTTATATGCATTATGGAAAATAATATTCCGAAGAAAATTTATAAAGCAACGTATAAACGTGATAATATTGATAATTATTATCTTATTGACGAGTTTTCAGGATATTTATTAAAAGAAGATCATGTATTAAGCTTATCAAATGATATAATGACAGTTGAACAATTTATTGGACTTTTGCCAGAGTTTCATTATGAAGGCTAGCAATTTCTATACTTTTCTTAATTTCTTCTGCAATTTTTTCTATAACAGGAACACATACACTATTACCAAATTGTTTGTATAATTGATTGTCTGATACCGCTGTAATTTTATAGTCTTCTGGGAAACCTTGCAATCTTGCGGCCTCTCTTGGTGTTAATTTCCGTGGATTTTTCCCTTCCTGCTCTATTAAAATTTCACTTCCATCCTTATAGTAACGCGCTGAAATAGTATTAGTATAGGGACTATTTGCATTAAACAATCCATATCCAAAACCATTCCCTTTTTCTTTATGCATTAATTTTCTTCTTTGATGTCCAGCCCATAATTTATCAGAGATTGTATATTTATTATCAGGATTATTTTCTAATATATTTCCAACTTTAGTTTCTTTTAATGTTGGTTCTGGGAATTCAAAATTTATACTATTATCTAGGAATCCAACAATATATATACGTTCACGATTTTGTGGAACTCCAAAGTCTTTCGCTGCAAGAACTTTTACAAAAGTTTTATATCCTGCATTATGCAAATGTTCAAGTATAACTTTTAAAGTATTTCCCTTATCGTGTCCTTTTAACTGTTTGACATTTTCTAACAAGAAAGCTTTTGGCTTCTTTTCTAGTAAAATTCTTTCAATATCAAAAAATAATGTTCCTCTAGTGTCATTAAACCCCTTTTTTAAACCAGCTTGAGAAAATGGTTGACAAGGAAACCCTGCAAGTAAAATATCGTGATCTGGAACATCTTTTTCTGATATTTGAGTTATATCTCCATAAATATTGTCTGACCCAAAGTTTTCAATGTATGTTTGTATCGCATATTTATCAATTTCGCTTGTAAATACGCATTCTACATTTCCATTAAAAGCTTGTTCAAAACCAAGTCTAATTCCACCTATTCCAGCAAACAAATCAATTATTTTTACTTTCTTCTTTGATTTCATACCTTGAATATTAGCATAAGAAAGAGCAATAAGCTATTATATTAAGCATATTTTCTTATCACATCGACACAATTTATTCATAAGTTTCTTCTATTAAACTATCCCAAAAATTGTTATTTGCACGCCACTGTGAATAAGGTCTTTTGTTGCCTTGATACATACCACTATCAAAGAATACAATTCCTTGTTTTACTAGCTCCAACCATTCGTCATAATTCATTGGTTTGCCAAAACAGATTTTACAATAACATCCCGTCGCATCTGTTTTACATGTAAACCAACCTTTATCATTAAATTTATCTTCTAATTTGGCTTTTAAACATTTATCTCTTTTTTTAGTAGTTGGTGATATTTCACCATACCAACGTGCTAACACTAATTCTTCTAACTGCAAACTTTTGGGTACTATTTCAGCTTTGTTTATTCTTTTATCTTGACTGTATGAGTATATAGCCAAAATATCTTTATTCTTATCAATAACAAGTTTTTGTCCAAAATCATTAAAGCATTTGATTTTGGGACAAGGAGAACCAGACCAAGAACATCTCCCACCTTTTTCTTCATTAGGTTTACCAAATATTCTCAAAAAATCTTCTCTTTTTTCAAATTTACTAGTGCCTGCAAAATAATCACGGTATTCCGGATTATTAAAAACATATTCATTTGCGGACCAATCTCCAAATGTTGTTTTGGATGTCGTTTCATTTTTTAACTCATATCCCCACAAGTCAGCTGCATTATAGTCATTAGAATGAATACCAAATTGATGTTCTAGCCATTGTCCTTGTCTACCATCGTGTCTTTCATTTGTTCCTTCGACATTTGGTCTTTTGCCTTTTACGTTTTTATGAAACAATTCTATGATATCTTCTTTTGCAGTCATCAAATACCTCTATTAAAATTTAGTTAAATAAAGGTAATTGTACTGCAAAATCTGGGTCTTGTATAGTTGTATCATAATTAATAAATAAATTAGTAAAAATACGTTCTAAAACACTTACTACAATGCTATTCCCAGCCTGCTTATATAAACTAGTATTACTCATTATAGAAGAAACTTTGTGAAAATCTTCATCAGATACACCCATTAATCTCCAAGCTTCATGCGGAGTTAAACGACGTACCATGTATTCACCATATTCATTAATTTTATCTGTAACTAATTGACGTCTGCGTTTTTCTAAAAAACTACTTAATGTAGAGCCTTTCCAATAGTTTGAATCTATACAATAACTATAATCTTGTACTATAGGACAATCCATGAATTGATTATTTTTTAAGTAGAAATTTTCATTAACATCTTGTTCCAAAATATCTGCTAACTTTGTTGTTAAAGGTTCTGGCTTAGGAAATCTAAAATAATTCATTTCATCTAAAATGCTTATACAAAAAACTCTTTCTCGATGTTGTGGAGTGCCATAATCTTTTGCATTTAAAACAGCCCATCTGTTTTTATATCCAATAGTCTCAAGATATCTTAAAAACTTCAAAAAGTTTGCTTTGTGATTACAGCCCACTAAATTTTTAACATTTTCCATCATTAAATATCTAGGTTTTTTTGCCTCTATGATTTTGCAACATTCCCATAACAACGAGGATCTGGTTCCGGAGCTTTCATTTAAACCATTTTGGTATCCTGCAACAGAGATATCTTGACAAGGGAAAGAATATGTAAACAAATCAAAATCTGGTAATTTTTCAGGATCAATTTTTGTAATATCACCAAAGTTATTAATTAATTTATTTGCAAGATACATTTCTTTGAGCTGCTTTATTTTCATTTTAGGAGCTCTATTTACAAATGTTTTATAATCAAGTGGAACATTGAGTTTTTTTAAAAAAGTAATTAGTTCTTCTTTATCAAGATTAACAAATTTATCTAAATTTTTTCTTTTTTCTAAAAAATCAGTATGAATAGCAGCATAAGAGCGAATAACTTCTCCTTCAATTTCGGAAATTCCAACTATTTCAAAAGGAATACCAATATTGCGAAGAGCCATTCGTTGGCTACCATATCCTGCAAAAGCTTCAAAAACTCTTAATTTTTTATTTTTGCCTTCTCCCATGCTGATTTTATTTTACTATAAAAAGTTAAAATATTAAAAAAAACTTAATTTTTATTTGTTGATAATAAACATGGCATACAATCATGACTATAAACTAGGAATTGTGGAGGGATTTGTGAACGATATCTATAAAAAATTATATTATGTACCATTACCAAGCTTGAAAGAATGTTTAAAAAAATATATTAAAGAAGAAGAACAGCAATTAAAAATTGATAAATATTCAAAAGCAGAAACTATAAGTAAATTTAGAACTTTAAATTTATCTTCAGAGATAATAGAAAAAATTTACAATCAGTATAAGTTAGGGAAAAATTTATCATTTCAACTATTTTATTCAGATCAACCATTATCAAACTTTGATTTTAGCTTAGAAAAATGGAATTCAGAAATTACTATATATGATCTTACACATATAAAGTATGAAAATTTACCTAAAATTAAGAATATATATTTTTCTGATGTGGAAGATATTGCAGGTGAGATAAAAGAAATAAGTTATAAATATCATATTTTGCATAAATATTTTAATGATAAAGAAAATGAAGAACCTTCTTATATATACGAAACTCAATATGGTTTTTTATGGATAAATACAAAAAACAACTATGTCGTGATTATTGCAAAAGAAGAAAAAGTGGCACAATTTATTCAGCAACAATTTAAAAAGCTTTTTAATATACAATTATCACAACCTCAATTAACAAAAGAAACATTAAATAGAATTTTCCTTAAAGAAAATACCAAATCTGCAACATATACAGAACCAACAGGATTGACAACCAAATTATCTTTTGCGTCTTCTGCAGGAGACTACTATAATAATAATCAAGATAATATTATTGATAAGTTTGAAGAAGCTGGAATTAGAAAAGCAATTGCTAGGTACAATGAAACAGTTATTCCAGAAGATCTTTCAAGTAAATCTGTGATTTCTGTAAATGCAGATAAGTGTAAAATTAGTATAATGAAAACATATTCTACTGATCAAATTAGATCTTGGGGACAAAATAAATTTGGTCAAATTACAGATGAACTTAATAGTATAAAAACTTCCGATATAACAACGTATTTTAATGTTTTTGCAAAAAGTATCTTATCTGATTTTCATATGTCCAAAAACGAAATCAATTTTATAAAAGCTATATCGTCATCGTTATATAATGCTCTATTAAAAAAAGAAAATTGTGAAATCCCAATTGTTGGAGTAGATTATGACAGTGTTAAACTATCGAAATTTTTTAACGTAGTACCATTATATGACTGTCCATCATGTAATACTCAACATTATGCGAAATGTTATTATTGTGAAAATGATTTAGTGTGGAATGAAAAATTTTATTGTAAAAATTGTAAAAAAGAATATGGGCCAAAAGTATTTTTAAAATGTGACAATAATGGTATAGCCAATGAATTAAATATATATAATTCAATAACATTAATACCTAATTCTTTTTTCATAGATATTTTATCAAAATTTATTATTCAATCGGGATTAATGTATAATGTTAAACAATATCATTTTTATATTAAAAATAATATTTTATTTTTCTACAAGAGTACAAATGAAATAGAATATTCTTTAACAGATATATCAATATTTAAAGATTTATGCATCAATTTACAAAATGAAAATATAAATGAATATAATCTTTTGAAAAGAGAATGCATCAATTTTCCAGAAAAATGTAAAACTCCCAAAAAGTCTGATTGTCAAAATTGTAAAAATGAAAATGCAAAGTATTGTTTGATGAAAATGTTTTCATATATAATTCCTTCCTATAAGCCACAACCCCATAAAGGAAATGAATATGGTGATGCATCTTTTGTTGCAGACATAAATGGGAATCAAAAAATAATAAAAGTGATAATGAAAAGATATGAAGAAAATGGACCTGCACTAATTTCAAAAGGTGCAGGTCGAGAAATCATAATTCAGGTTATAACACAGTATTTGCGTGATGCAAGCAAGCCTGTGTTAGCTATTTTAATTCCATCTGGAATAGATGCGTCATTAAAACAAGATATTAGAAGTCTTGTAGGCTTTGTAAAAGGTAAAGTTATATTTATTGAAGAACAAGAATATGTAGCTTTATACAAAATGGCAAAATCAAACGGTTTTAAATTAGTATAATTTTAAACTTTTCAACAAATATTAACTATAAAAAAATAAATTATAGGTAAAATTAGAATAAAATGAAAAAATCTATCTAGCTATTGTTCTATTTTTCTCAAACTACCCTGTCACTTTTTCTCAAACTTGGTGTCTCTTTACAGCAATAATGACAACAAAAAAGACCGCATAAACGGTCTTTTGTTTTAAATGGTGGAGGATAGGAGGCTCGAACTCCTGACCCCCTGCGTGCAAAGCAGGTGCTCTACCAACTGAGCTAATCCCCCATATTAAATTTTCAACTTGCCCGCTTGGTAGAGCACCCACGGTGCTTATACAAGCTTTGTAAAGCTAACGCTTTACAGGACTGAGCTAATCCCCCATATTAAATTTTCAACTTGCCCGCTTGGTAGAGCACCCACGGTGCTTATACAAGCTTTGTAAAGCTAACGCTTTACAGGACTGAGCTAATCCCCCATATTAAATTTTCAACTCGTCGAAATCTCTCGACAAAATTTATACTACCAAACACAAAAAAAATAATCAATACTTGTTTGATTATTTTTTAAAATTTGCTTAAAATTCCTTAATTGTGCTAATATTTTTTTATGCTAAAACTCAAGGAACCCTTAGTAAGCCTAATTATAACTTGTCATAATCTGGGTAAATATTTGCCGGAGTGCATTGAAAGTATTGAACAGCAAACGTATAAAAACTATGAAATTATACTTGTTGACGATTTTTCAGATGCACAAACAAAAGAAATCATTGAAAAAAACTTTAAAAACAGGGATAAATTTTCTCGTTTTTTCTCTTGCAGAGATATTAAAATAATTGAAACAAAAGAGAATATTGGGCAAATGGCATCTTTTATTGAGGGTCTTAAGGTTTCATCGGGCGAATTTGTTTGCATGGTAGATGCAGATGATATTTTGTGCAAAGACTATCTTTCGGTGCTTTTGCAGGCCCATATGAAATTAAATGTTTCCTTTGTGAGCGGTGCACAGTTGGAAATTGATGAAAATTCTACAATACATGCTCTAAATTCAATGGCAACGCCAACTTTTGAAAATAAAGACGCCCAATATCAAGTATCTTCCCCTGATGAAATTTTTAGTTTAGATTTTAATAAATTTGGCATAAAATATCTTTCAAATAAAAAATATCCTTTTGCAACGTGGCTGTGGAATCCTTCTACTTCGGCTATGATGCGAAGAAGTGCGTTAGAGTTTTTGCTTAAATTTGACAATTCAAAAAATTACAAAACAGGTGCAGATAAATTTATCTTTTCTTTTTTGCAGTTGATAGGCTCAAGCGCAAATGTTGATATACCTGTTTTTGCATACAGAAGACACAAAACTAATTCCTATGGCACAAATGCACTTTTAGGGGATTTCAGATACCTAAAATCCCCGACGGTAGATAAAATCATTGCGACAAATAAGTCTGTAAGAGTTGATACGCTTAACTTTTTGCTTAAAAATTATTCTTATTTTGCTTCTGAAATTAATCCCTTGAATACAAGGAGATTAATTTTTAAAGTTATTTTTTCTTTTAATTTTTCAACAATAAAAAAAGCACTCAAGGTGCTTTTCTATAAACTTAGTTAATTAACCTCTTAAATCAAGGTTTTTACCCAGTATGCTCGGGTCATGCTTTTGAAGTTTAACAGCCTCTTTGTAAAGCACGCCTTCATTTTCGTTTAAAACTGTTTGATAAGCGTTTCTTGCGTTAAGCGGATCTTTTTGGGCTGTAACACCTTTAAAATTTAAATTGTTTTGAGGTTTCATTTTGATTGGTTCAATCATGCACAATCTCCTTCGCATATACAAAACCGAAACATAAAAAATATTGCTTCACTAACAACTGCCTTCTTAGATATTTTAACATATTTTTTACATTTTTTGTACACTATTTGAATTTTTTTTCTCGTTCATATATTATTTAGTGGATGAGTTTTTTATTAAAATTAACACCTTATTTCTTTTTAATTCCCGCTTTTGTTATTTTGGGCATATTCTTTTTTGTACCGTTTTTTCAAACGATATATCTAAGCTTTTTTGATTATTCAAAAGACATATACAATCCGCAATTCGCCGCTTGGGCTAATTATGTTTATTTGCTTAAAAATCCGCTTTTTATAAAAACAATTTTGAACACATTTTATTTTCTTGTTTTGTGTGTTCCTTTTTTGGTAATTTTCCCTTTATTTTTGGCAATTCTGCTCAATACAAAAATAAGATTTAAAACTTTTTATAAGCTTATAATATATCTTCCCGTTGTCGTATCAATTGTCGTTGTGGCAATTGCCTTTAAATGGCTTTATGCCCCCGAAGGACTTCTTAATTATTTTCTTGAGCTTATACATTTTCATCCGATAGGCTGGCTTTCTGACCCAAGGTTTGCAATGTTCTCTGTTGCCCTTGTTACAATATTTAAGGGGGTAGGATATTATATGATGATATATCTTGCAGCTCTTATGAGTGTGCCTAAGGATTTATACGAGGCGGCAGAAATCGACGGGGCTGATTCCTGGGCCAAGCACATTAATGTTACTTTGCCTCATATCATGCCAACACTTGCCCTTGTTACAACAATAAGTTCAATATCTGCCCTTAAGGTGTTTGTTGAAATATATGTTATGACCCACGGCGGCCCTTTGGATTCAACAAAAACTATCGTTTACTATATTTACGAAAGGGCTTTTGAAAATCTTGACCTTGGTATAGCTTCTGCTGCCGCAGTTGTACTTTTGCTTGTGGTGATGATTTTCTCAATGGTAAATATTTTTGTCTTTGAAAGGAAGAAATACGGTCTATGATTAAAAATTTCTTCAGGGGCTCATTTGCTCATCTAACATTAATTATAGTCTGTGTTTTGTCCTTGCTTCCCTTTTTGTGGCTATTTTCAACCGCTCTTAAAGGTGCCGGTGAGAATATTTTTCAATATCCGCCGCAACTTTTACCTTCCGACCCTACTTTATCCAACTTTAAAGAGGTTTTAAGACTTGTTCCGATTATAGGATATGTCATAAACAGCTTTATTGTTGCTGCTTTTACGGTAGTTTTAAATCTTTTATTTTCGGCTATGGCTGCTTATCCTCTTGCAAGAATGGAGTTTTTCGGCAAAAAGACAGTGTTTTTTGCTGTTTTATCAACTATAATGGTTCCTTTTCAGGCAATTATGCTGCCGATTTATATAATTACCCTAAAGCTTAATTTAATTGATTCGGCAGGTTTGGTTCAGGGATATTTAGGACTTATTCTGCCTTTTGCGGTTAATGCTTTCGGTATTTTCCTTTTAAGACAAGCATTTTTAGCTATTCCAAAAGAGCTTGAAGAAAGTGCGGTAATTGACGGATGTAATTCTTGGCAGATTTTTACAAAAATTCTTTTGCCTATGATTAAACCCTCTTTGGCAGTTTTGGCTATTTTTACCTTTATTGGCAGCTGGGGCGAGTTTTTGTGGCCGAGCATTGTTTTGACAAATGAAAAACTTTTTACTTTGCCTGTTGGTATTAATAACTTGCAAGGTGCTTTTAGCGCCAATTACAGGCTCATTGCGGCAGGTTCAATTATCTCAATTGTTCCGATTGTCGTTTTCTTCTTATCTCTTCAGAAATATTTTATTTCGGGGCAAAATGAAGGAGCTGTAAAAGGCTGATGGATAGTTTTTCTCTAAGAAGCGAAATGTACTGGGGTAAAGACTTTCAGGATTTTCTATCAAAAATACATATTATTGTTTTTGGTCTTGGCGGTGTGGGTGGTTACGCCCTTGAAGCTTTGGCTCGCTCGGGTGTTGGAAGGCTCACTATTGTTGATTTTGATACGGTTTCAAAGACTAATATTAACAGGCAAATTATTGCACTAAATTCTACAATCGGCTTAAAAAAAGCACAAGTTTTTAAGGAAAGACTGCTGGATATTAACCCGGATTTGCATTTGGAAGTATTTGATGATTTTTATGATGAAGCTTTAAATGATGAAATTTTTAAAAACAAGCCCGATTTTGTTGTAGATGCAATTGATTCAATGCGCTCTAAAATTTCCCTTCTAAAGTATTGTTATGACAATAAAATTAAGGTAATAACTTCGCTTGGTGCGGGTAACAGGCTTGACGGGTCAAGGCTTAAAGTGAGCGATTTATCGGATGTAAAAAGCAAGTGTTCTTTTGTTAAAAGTGTAATTTCAAATTTACAAAAGGTAGGAATAAAAGATGGCATGCCGATTTGTTGGTCTGATGAAGCACCAAAATCAAGGCAAAAAGTAAAAAATACGGAAAAAATAGTTAAAAAGAATGGGGAGGAAATTGTCTTTTCGAAGTTTACCCCCTCTTCAACCCCCGTTGTGCCAGCGATTTCAGGTTTGTTTATGGCAAATTATATTTTGTGTGATTTGTACGAAAATTTTCAAAAATAGTTATAAAGTGTTAATTACTATGGGCGATAAAATGCCTTTGAAAATAGTGTAATATATAAGAGGTGAGTCGATGAAACTACCTGTCATCTATATTCGGGGTTGCGATAAAAGATTTTTGGACGGGTTCAAAATGTTTGGTCGGCTCGCTTTTTTATTGCGGCAGCCTTGGTAAGTAAATGGCAAACGATGAGTTTGGCATTTACGCAACTGTTGATAGGCGACGTAGGATAATCGAGCGCAAGGGCGCGAGATACCCACAGGAGCATTGCG
>CALVAW010000039.1 GCA_944325655.1 Candidatus Gastranaerophilales bacterium | reverse complement strand
TAACATTTTAAATTTATTTTGCCCGAAATAATCAAACTATCTGTAAAATATAATCAAACCATGTGTTCTTTTACAATTATCATAAACATATTAATTACTAGAAAAAGTCAATAAAATTAAATAAAGAATCAAGGATTAAGAAAGATAATTTTTTAGTTTTCAAGATTAAATTCAAAAATTATTTTACTTAGAACTATTAAAAATCATAAATTCTTGGTTCATTTCCAACCTGGGGCACATGTTAAAATCAAACTAACTGTGAAAACTAGTCAAACTGCATGAAAAATTACATTTTATCAAGATGCTAATTTATCTATCATTTTATAATACCAGGACATAAATCCTTCTTTATGATTTTTCTGGTATTTTTCCAATTCTTCTTTTGTCATCTTCTTATTTGGCATACCGGATAACAATCTGGAAGCCATATCAGTTAGAACCGTACTTGCTGCAACAATGATTCCTGCTTTTGCAACAGAATTATTATATTGTTTAAAGAATAATGAATTTAGCGTACCTGATATAATAACCTGCACTGTCATTCTAAAGAATTTATTAATTCCTCTTAATCTTGCGTCTTTTTCTGCTTCATATTTTGTTGCACCGGTTCTGATTGAAGCATTAAATTCATCATTCATATTAAACCACATGCCTGTAAGCGTTCCTAAAGTTTGCGCCAAAACTGCAATTTTAGAATTATCCGTTGAAGAAGATGTTTTGCTATTATTAGATAATACGCGCATTTGCGTAAAATATTCTAAAAATTCTTTATTTGCTTTTTCTATATCATTAGGATATTTTTTGCGAAATTCGAAATATCTTAAATAAATATTTTTAATACCTGCTTTATCTTGTGCTAAATCTGAAGCCATTATTATTTTGTTTGGTTTTGTTTTTAAACTTGTCTTTTTAACTGTATTTTCCAATTTTGATACTATCTTATAAGGATAAGATATTACTTCTTTAATAAATCTTAACGGAGCCGTAATAAGAGAATGAAGCTCTTTTGTTTTAACATCCATTCCCAGTATTTTAGTTATTCTATAATCTTCACCCAAAGAAATACTGCCATTATTAAATCTCAATATTCGTTCAATATCACTTTTAAGCTTTTCCTCTTGCAATACATCGCCCAAATCACTTAAAATACTTTTATCGACAATAATTTTTCTCATTGTTTTATCATTAATTTTAAGCTGATGCTTTTCAATTAATTTTCCGATTTCTTTACCAATTTTAGTATGATTTTTGCCGAACCTTAAAGCATATCCGCCGGCTACACTAAGAATACAGAATGAAATAATATTTTTAATACTTAACAACGGCTTACTATTTTTTGTTTTTTCTTCTTCTGATTTTTTACTTTTGTTAACAGTATTTATATTTTCTGATTTTATATCATCTATATAATTTTCAATTGAAATTAAATTGTTAACATTCTTTTCAGGAACTTTTATCCTTCTTATCGGCATACCGGATAATTTTCTTGAAACAACACGAGACACTAAACTAATAAAAGTGCTCAATATAGCAGGAGCCCAAATACTTTTATTAACCATTTTTGAAAAACAAGCTAATGTTGTAAACTGAGCTATTCCTTCGCAAATATTTTCTCTTATTTCTTGTCTTTGTTTTAAATGCTGTTCTTGCTTTGCTTCTTTAATAGTTTTGCCTTTTTGAATTGCTTTATTATAAAAATCATTCCCAAGAAAAAATGCAGCAGTGAAGCCGGAGACTATTCGTGTAACAAATCTTTCTTTTTTAGTGTCATAACTTGCAACACCAAATCCCATCTGTTTATTTAAAGACTGATTAAAGCTATCTTTTATATAGTCGCATAATTCTTCACATTGAGCTGACTTATCGCACACAAAAGCCGGCATTTTTATGCCTGCTTTTTTTGCATTTTCCATATAAGCGTGAGCGTTTTCCAGCACACCCTGAAAAGCATTGACTTCATTTTCCAGCTGTATAAATTTTCTATAGTTTTGTATAAACTTTGAATTATTTACCTTTAAATTCGGATATTTTCTGATTACAGAATCAAAAATTTCAACAGGTATATAAAAGAAATTTTTAATTAAATTTATTATTTTTTGTTTAAAAGTAAAATCAGAAATATATTCTATACCATGAACGGTTTTAACAAATGAGCTGGATTGTCCTCTGACAGATTCAATTAACCTGTTCGAAAAATTATTCAGACCGCAATCTGTAAACTTTTTAATTTTCTTAAGTTCAGAAACATCAGGTATTTTTGCACCACTAAAACTTGTATTTATTCTGTTTAAATTTTTAAATTCCGTTTTCATATTTAATTTGTTTACACAATCTATATAAAATCTAAACTATAGTAAACAAATTGTATAAAAATAAAAATTGCCTTTTTAAAAACAAAATTTATAAAAATTTACAAAAATACTATATAATTTACCAATATGCCAAATACTCAGCTCTGCCCAACGCTGTTTGTTCATAGGGAATATCTTCAGTGTCTGCAGAAGATTCAACTATCTCTATGCCTATTGCTTCGCGCATAGTTGCTCCGGCAATTATTTTATCTATAATATCTATATTTATTTCAATCGTTTCTACATTACCTGTAGTTTTCAAAGCTTGCACTTTATCAACACTATACATAGAATCCAAACTCATATCATCGCCGATTGGATATTTACTTAAATGTTTTAAATCAAATTTTGTCTTTACTTCTCCTGAAGCATCAGTAAAAACATCTAAATACTGACGATTTTCCATTTTTTTATATGCACGTAGAGACTCTACAGCACACCATTCGTCATCCATTTTCAATTTTTTACTCAACATTTCTTTTACGGTCTTTCTTGCGTTATCGTCTAAGAAACGTTTAAATGGGATATTTTTTTTATAATTTACATTTGTAGTGATAGGCGTTATTCTCATGTTTGGGACCTCAATATCTAACAACAACTTCACTCGTATTTTAGATAAAATTACATAAATTTACAACAACAAATTAAGGTAATATTAATTTTTATTACAGGATATATTTTTATTCATCGTAACCCAAAATCTTTTTAGCGCGTTCAAGCTTTTTATTCATAATTTCTTTAACTTTTGCTTGTATATCAGCTATGGATTGCTTTTGAAGCTTCATTAATTCAATTCCGAAATCATTTGTTGATATCAAATTTATATCTGAAAAATCATAATTTTTTTGAAACTCTTCAACTGTTTTTTCACTTACTTCAACTACATTCATAACTTCCTTTATTTCATCAGGTGTCATAAATAATTTTTCTTTTAATTGCAAAGCAAAATTCTTTTTACTTTTTTCTTTTATTTTTGAAGTATCTTTACTTTGAGTATTATCTGTAAATATTTTAAAAATATTATTAAATATATAAGAAAAATCCATTTTATCTCCTAATAATATCTGTATGAGCTGACACCTTCTGCTCCGTATTTATCAACATACAAAAACAATAATTCTCTGCTTATCAATTGAAAAACCAATCCGTTTCCGTATGTTTCAAACGCTCTTTTAGTACATAAATCAACAACTTCTTTAAGTTCATCCGGTGTCATACCGCTTGCTTTATATGTATATGTCGGCGAAAATTCTTCTTCTTGTTTAGTCGGACCCACAACTCCGTATTTTTCAGGGTTTTCACGCAATTTCGTATGTTTTCCCATTGTAAAAATACTTTTTCCGTATACGTTAATAATATCTGAATTTTTACATATTAAATCAATTGTCTCAAGAGCATCTTCTTTTGTTTCTGCCGGAAATCCGAAAAATATAAATGCAAAATTAAAAACTCCCGCATCATGGGCGTTTTTTAACACATCTATTCTTTTATCAAAATCAACTCCTTT
The DNA here is from genome assembly GCA_944325655.1 of Candidatus Gastranaerophilales bacterium. Taxonomy (GTDB): domain Bacteria; phylum Cyanobacteriota; class Vampirovibrionia; order Gastranaerophilales; family Gastranaerophilaceae; genus RUG14156. The sequence goes on along the minus strand of CALVAW010000039.1, from coordinate 8,579 downwards.
ATTAATCAAATCCATTATTTTTTTTGAACCGGATTCAAGCCCCCATAAAACCATTCTTAAACCTGCTTTATGAGCTTTATTCAAAATATCAAAAGAAAACTCTTTTTCCAATCTGGCATCGCAAAAAAATGATATATTAAGTTTTTCATCCAGCAGACGAGTTGACATATTATCCATATAATTAGGACCTATTGCCTCATCTATAAATTCGAATTTGGTAATACCATATTTATTTTTCATTAATTTTATTTGCTCAATTAATTTATCAATGCTTTTGACGTTGTAGTGCATTCCGAAATCATGATCACAAAAGCTGCATTTTCGCCAATAACAACCTCTTGAAGTTTGAAAAGGCATAATAATTTCCGGTATAAAATATTTTTTTAAATCAAACCCCTCAAGACTTGGCGGCTTCATATCATCAAGTTTCATGGGTTCTGTTTTCGGATTAATTACAACTTTATCATCCTTCAAATACATCAAATTCGGAACTTTTTCTATCGGAATTTTTCCTGCAACATAATCAGCAAGCTTAAGAACAGGACGCTCTCCTTCTTCTATCGAAACAGACGAAGCAAATAATTCAAAAAACTCCGGTCTTTTTTCAAGTGATTCCGTCAATCTGCCAAAGAAATTTCCGCCTATATTGATATGACTGTTCAATTCTCTTTTTAAAAGATTTGAAAGAGTCAAACCTGCAACAATTTGACTGGAAGCATTAATTGAAATTCCTATATAATCAGGATTTTTTTCTTTTATTTTAGGTAAAATCCTGTTATAAAAATCTATAAAAATATTTGTTTCTTTGTCAAAAACATAATATTTCATACTGTCAAAATTAAGCTTGAAATGTTGATTATTGTAGCTGCTAAAACTTATAATCGTAGGATAATAAGGCATAGAAACTATTTCAAGGGCAAGATTAATAATATTTAATGACTGCAATAAAAGTTTCGGATTATAAAAATGTTTTTTGGATCTTAAAACTGAGACTGCACCATCAATAAGAACCGGTATTTTGTCTAATTCTTTTTCATGTTTTTGTAAAAAAGTCCTTATCATAACATGTTTTGCCATTTTATTTTTTTGTTGAATGGTATATGTTTCAAAATCTTTTCCACGCTCATAAAAAGTGCTTATTTCTTTAAATAAAATAGGTTCAAGCTCTCGTCCCAATTTTAGAGCATTTTTTACATATTTTTGATTTAAAATTTCACAATAAAATTCCAAATTTAAGTCAAGCGCACTTATTGAATATTCACTATCTGCAAATTGTCCCATTAAAGAAGGGATTGCAAAATGAGGGCTGATAGGCATCCATTGAGGAGGATATAAATATAAAATATTCATAAAAAATCCGATAATCTACACGAAAAGTTTAAAATTATCAGAATATAAATTCAACATATAGATATATGATTATGTTAACAAATGTAAATTTTTTATTAGAATTATCAATTATATAACATATATATACTTTATATATATATAAGAAGATTATTATTTAGGAGCTAAAATTATGGCAGTTTTTCATGAGATAGCAAAAAAAATAAATGTTGCGGCTGAACCAAAAACAAATGCCGGTGCAAATGTTAATGCAAATGCTTCTGCTGCAGTCAGCACAAATGCCTTTGATCCTGACACTTATGATTACAATTATATTACAATACATAACTCTATATTCGAAGATCAAGGAGATGTTGAAAGCAATGCAAGCTATCTGACAAAACTTGCTATGCAAAGAAATGAAGAAGATACAACCGGAATTCACGGTATGTCTGAAGAAGAATATGATGAATATCAAGCACATTTAAAAAATGCATACGGAATTGAAATTGAAGATTTATCCGTTGGCAAATTCCAAAGTGTTGCAGTATCAATGGAAAGACAAATAGGCAAATCATATAATCCTTATGAAGAAATGGCTGCAAGCTATGATTCGGTTTTAGACTTGGTATTGGATGAAAAATTATCAAATGCCATGAAAGAATTATTCCCAAACCAAGATATGCCTTCTTGGGGGGCTCTGTTAAATAAAAGCAGTGTTCTTAAGGAAAAATACGGTATAGTAATAGAACAAACAAGCGATAGAATGTATTACCTTTCACTTGTTGACGAAAACGGCAAAATAATTCAAGACGAAATGGGCAATTTAGCTCAAGTTAAAAAATACGACGGTATGATTCCCGACGGATTAGCACAAGTAAATGAAGTTTTTGCTTCAGGCGCACTTGATATGATGGGATATGACTGTATTTCAATGTTAGACTTTTCGAAAAAAGAATATGAAGCAATAAAAGAAATGGCATATTTGGATAATCTGTCCTTAGGTACTTCAAGCGACATAAAAGGTACCGATATTAAATCCATAAGAGAAATAATGACTTCAAAAATGGTAATAAAAGATGATTCCGATTGGATAGAAAACCACAGAAAAGCTTACAGAGCAGATTTTGATAATAAATTAGCTGCAGGATACTATAATAACAGAGTAAACACAGTAACAGGCGAAGTTATAGAATACCAAGGTCATGGCGGCGGCTCAAAATCTTCAGCAGGTAATGCAACTCTTGAAAGCCTTGCATCATCTACTGACGGATATTATAAAAACAATAAAACATCAAATGAAGAAAAATCAGAAAAATTAAATAATAAAAATAAAGTATCAAAATTATACTTCGACGAATTAGTTTCACAACTTGTAGAAGAAGGCTACAGCCAAACACAAGCAACTAAAAAAATCAGCAAAAAATACTACTACTAAGGTTTAAGCGCATAGTTAAATGTCTGGTTTTTAAACATAGATTCAATACTTAAATTTAATCTAACTTGTTGTATTCATTGTCTTCAACTTTTTCAAGCCATTCAACGCTACTGTTTTCAGCCGGTACTTCTATGGCAATATGCGTAAAGCTTCCTTCTTTTGAAGCCCCATGCCAATGTTTAACCTCAGGCGATATATTAACCACATCCCCTTTGTGCAGTTTTTGAGCCGGTTTACCCCACTCTTGATAGTAACCGACACCATCAACCACAAGCAGAATTTGACCGCCTTTATGATGTATATGCCAATTATTTCTGCATGTTGCTTCAAAGGTAACATTATATATTTTTATATCTTTATCCGATAAAACTTTTAAATAACTGTCACCCGTAAAATATTTTGAAAAATTAATGTTTTTATCGCCCAAACCGAACATAGGACTAGAGTTAAAATTTTTATTCATACTAAACTCCTTTGCTAAAAATACCATTGCTAAAAATTAAAATGCGGCAAAAATTTTAAAATTTTCATTTTAACTGCCTATACATTTTTTCCAAAATTGTAAGCTTCCCTAAGAGCAACATGATTTTCTATATCGCCTACATTTGTTACATTCAAAGCTTTTACAACTCCTTTAAGTCTTGTTTTGCTATAACATTCTATCCAACCTTCAAGTCCGCTTACCACTCTTTTCATCGGTCTTTCATCACCGTCAGCAGCACTCATCAACAAATATATATCCGTAAATGAATAATTTGCCTGAAACAAGGGATTGGTTCTATCTATAAATGTTTTCATTTGACCGGACATCTCATAATAATAAACCGGAGTTGCAAAAACGATAACATCGGACTTTTTCATTTTATCCAAAATATCATTCATATCGTCATTAATTATACATTTATGATTTTTAAAACATCCAAAACAACCTTTGCAATAATTAATATTTTTTTCACACAGATATATAATTTCACATTCATTAGATGCGCTGGTTGCACCTTTTTCAAATTCTTGCGCAAGCCTTGCTGAATTTCCGTTTTTGCGAGGACTTGTTGATAAAATTAAAACCTTTTTCATAACTTTAACCCCTTTTATAAATTATTTTTCAAAAAAACTTCTATTTTATTAAACGGAATTTTATCTTCATTATCATATAAATCCGTATGATTAGCATCTTTTACGATTAATAGTTCTTTATTTTTACCTTTCAATTCTTTAAATATATCTTCACTAAAATATCTGCTATGAGCATTTTCGCCATGAATTAACAACACCGGCGTTTTTATTTCATCAACATAAACAAGAATTTTAGAATTAATTAATGATAAAACCGAAGTAGCATTCCAATTTCCGTTTGAATTAATTGAATTTTTGTGAAAACCTCTTGATGTTTTATAATAATCAAAATAATCTTTGATAAATTGAGGCTCATCTCCGCTTAATTTATCGGGCAAGCCCGGAGCCTTGGAATATTTATTATTTTTATAATCAAGCGTTCTTTGTATATTTAATTTTTCTTTTAATTTATATCTATCCTCTTCATTTAAAATATCGTTATAGCCTTTTGCGCTTACTCTTGGCATATCATACATTGTTGAAGTAACAACCGCCTTAATTCTTGTATCAATCTGTGCGGCATTTAACGCAAATCCACCAAAACCGCATATACCTATTATGCCTATTTTATTTAAGTCAACATTTTTATAATTACTTAAAAAATCAACAGCAGCACTGAAATCGTCTGTATTTATATCTACAGAAGCAATGTTTCTGGGCTTTCCCCCGCTTTCACCGGTATAAGAAGGGTCAAAAGCAAGCGTTATAAATCCTCTTTTAGTCAAATTCAAAGCATAAACGGCCGATGCCTGCTCTTTCACTGCTCCAAAAGGACCACTAATAGCTATTGCAGGCAATTTTTCATTGCTCTTTAAATTTTTCGGCAAATAAAGATTTCCGGATAATTTAATACCAAATCTGTTAGTAAATTTTACTTTTTTTATTTTGACACAATTATCTCTTAAATTATTATTTTGATTAAAATACAATTTTGCAGCACACATTTCACTAGCTCCTACAACAAAAAACAATATAAATAAAAATAAAATTTTTTTTAACATTCTAACCGCCGCCATCCCTTAGATACCTGATAACTTTGCAAGGATTTCCTGCTGCGGTACAATTAGAAGGAATGTCTTTTGTTACAACACTGCCCGCCCCTATTGTTGTTCCTTCGCCAATTTTAACCCCGGGAAGAACAATAACACCGCCTCCAAGCCAGCAATCTTTTCCGATTTCTATTGGTTTTGCAAAATTTATTCCTTGATTTCTTTCTATAGGATTTAAAGGATGCATGGCTGTATATAATTGGACATTAGGACCTATATAACAGTTATCGCCTATTTTAACCTTTTCACAGGATAAAACCGAACAATTAAAATTTATAAAGACATTTTTACCTATTTCAATATTTTCGGCATAATCACAATAAAACGGGGGGTTTAACGTAAAATTTTCTAATTTTTGAGAAAAAACTTGATTTAATAAATTTCTATCTCCGGTAGTATTAAATTTCATTGTAGCTTCAAATGTTTTTTTTCTTAATTGTTTTAATTCACTGTCAAAAGCAAAATACTTCTCGCCATCAAGCATTTTTTCTTTTTCTGTTTTATTCTTCATAATTTAAACCTCTTTTTTATTATGACTCTTTTTAAATAAATAGCAAATACTTATATTAAATATGTTATTATGCTTGACAGGCATAATTAAAATTAATATTATTTTATTATGGAAATCAGGGTGCTAAAATATTTTCTTGCGGTTGCTCAAAATCAAAGCATAACAAAAGCTGCTAATTCTTTGCATTTAACTCAACCCACTTTATCAAGACAATTGCAAGAACTTGAAAAAGAGCTTAATCATAAACTTTTTAAACGAGGAAAACAAAATATAACATTAACACAAGAGGGGTTGTTATTAAAAAACAGAGCAGAAGAAATACTTGAAATGATTGAAAAAACGGAATTAGAATTTAAAACAGACACAAACAACATTTCAGGCAATGTATATATAGGCGGCGGAGAAAGCAAATCAATTAAATATATTGCACAAATAATTAAACAAATGCAGCTTAAATATCCCCTTATTAAATTTCATATATACAGCGGTAACGGCGAAGATGTCGTAGAGAAGCTGAACAAGGGATTGTTGGATTTTGGAATATTAATTCAACCCATTGATTTATCAAAATATAATTCTATTACGCTCCCTTCCAAAGATACCTGGGGATTAATTTTAAGAAAAGATGACAAACTTTCCGAAAAAAAATTTATTACAATAGATGATTTAATTAAATTGCCGATTATAGCATCAAGACAATTATCAAAAAAATATTTTACCAAAAATAATTTTACGGAATGGTTTAAAGAAAATATCGAAAAGCTAAATATAGTTTCAACATATAATCTCATCTATAATGCATCTGTAATGGTTGAAGAAAAAATCGGCTATGCTATTGGATTAGACAAGTTATTAAATAATAAAAACCTGTGCTTCAGAGCTTTTTATCCCAAATTAGAATCAGAATTAGATGTCGTTTGGAAAAAAAATCAAATTTTATCACCTGCAGGAAAAATATTTTTAAATACCCTTATGAAAAAAATTAACAATTAAATACCGATAAAATTTTATTTTTAAAAATTTAAAAAAAGGATATGGAGCTTTATCTAAATAAATTACAAAATAATTTAAGTTTTTTATTTTTTCTAAATGGTGGGCGTTGACGCTTCAGTTGTAGGCGAAGAATGAGCCCATACAAATGAAGTGTGCGCAGATTTTCGTAAAATTCAAGCCACTTTTGTGGCGTAGAATTTAGAAAAGCCAGAAGAGGCGGCAGCCTCGAAACGCAACAAAAAACCACTCACTTAAAAGTGGTTTTATGGTGGTGCAGAAGTTACAAAGTTAGAACTTATAATCAATAAATTTATTGAAAAAGTCCGTACTTTTGAAATGTTTGAACTTGGTAGAATGATTGATTGTATAAATTTGAGAAAAGCTGCATAATTTGTTTATTCAAATAACGAAATATACTTAGTAAAACAAATTGCCGAATGTTTTCGGTTGAGTCTTCCAGATTTACGATTTACAACACAAGGAGTTACTATTTTTAATTTTATTAAATCTTGTGCCAAACTTTTTGCAGTCGGCATTGTAATGTTTAACTTTTCAGCAATTTCACTTATTGATAAAATAGGGTTATCATATAATTCTTCTAATAATTTTTGAGCATTTTGTACTTTGGCACCAAGTTTAATAATTTGATTGTTGCATTCATTCTGCAAATTGTTAAATTCATGATAAATTTTATAGGTGTTATTGGCTGCACTATTTAAAGAATCAATGAAAAATAATATCCAAGATTCTATGTCACCAGTGCTATTTGCATTTTTTAAGGCATTAGTATAATTATCTTTATTTCTTTCAAATATATAAGAAACATTAAACCAAGGCTTCATCAATTGTTTTGATTCTAACAATTGTGCCAGTATAAGCAATCTTCCTATTCTGCCATTTCCATCTTCAAAAGGGTGTATTGTTTCAAACTGATAGTGAAATAATGCCATTTTAATTAGTATTGGCAATTTTAAATCTTCATTATGCCAAAATTTGAATAAATCATATTGTTATCTTAAAAATTCAAACCCAACAGAGGAAGAAAGAGCAAAAGCCATTTGTGATTTAATTTTATGTTTAATTAAATTATCAGCAAAACAAGAGGCTAAAAAATTTAAAACTAAAAAAGAGAAAAAAGAATACGAGCAAAATTTTTCTGATTTTACCTCAAAAGCCTTATATAACAACAATTTTGATGATAAAAAATAATAAAATTATGTTCGAACTGCTAAAACTCACATTATTATTGAGTTTTGACGATTGATTGTTTTTGGTGTCTGCCTTGTTTGAACAAGTGCAGAGCGCAAAAGCCGCATTTTGACAATAAAAAAGTTTATAATTCATAAAAGAGTATCATTTAGGATACTCTTTTATGAATTAAATATTTAAGTAACATTACCTACGATTTAAAAATTTTAATTTTTTTGGCAATACTGTTCCAATATAGTCTTCTATTGAACCGGCATTTTTTATTTCTTTTTTCAATTGACCATTTTGAGAAATAGAATCTAGCCCTGCTTTAACAGACTGAAACCCTTTTCTAAAATTTTTATTTAAAAATGAAGTAAAATTATTCATAAACATTTCAATCGAATACTCTTTACCAGAAGCTCTCATACTTCTATTTAAATTAGCACCTCTTGAAAAATCATTTATTTTATCCAGAGTTTTTGGTAGTTGTATTTGGCTAGCCCTTTGCTGGATATTACCAGCTTGTTTTTGAGCCAATGACTTAATGCTATTTGCAACACAAGAAATCTTAATCATAATTTTCCTTTCGACTTATACAAACACTATAATATTACAAAAAACTAATTATTTTAAAAATTTACACTTAATTACAAGCACTTTAACACTTCTTTACAACTATATATATTTACACAATTTTTATAACCAACTTTTGCTTGGAATATTCTATATTTAAAAAATAAAAAATTAATAAACATAAATCATCATATAATGAGGCTCCAAGGAGGGCTTTAAACCTCTTATAGTAGCGCACTCATTGTCTTAACTAGCAATAAAAAGACTTCTTTTAAAGACTTTTTTTTAAATGGTGGGCGTTGACGCTTCAGTTGTAGGCGAAGAATGAGCCCATACAAATGAAGTGTGCGCAGATTTTCGTAAAATTCAAGCCACTTTTGTG
>CALVAW010000038.1 GCA_944325655.1 Candidatus Gastranaerophilales bacterium | reverse complement strand
ATGGTGATTTGGGAATAAGAGCGGACGGAACATTGATTGACGGCACCCATGACGGGGATAATACATATTTTTGTGAGACATTTGCCGATGTCGTAAGTACAAAAAGTGTAGACTGCCTTGAAAATAAAATATCTGCTTGGATTGATATTGATGTTGCCGACAAAGATAAACTCATGGAAAATAAAGAAACTATAGACAAAAACTGTATCGAAACTCAAGAAAAATTAACTGCACCCGAGATAATAACTACAGATGATATAAGTTTTTGGATAACTAGTCCAAATATACCGTTTGGTGTTACTATAAAACAAGCTCATGAAAATTCTGGTACTAATCTTTCGACAAGTAACATTAGACAATTTATTGATTATTTGTCGCCTTCAGGTTTTATATACTCTTATAGAATTTTCTGCATGGATATAGACGGTATTGATAAAGGCGAAGACCCATTTGGATATGGTATTAGAGCTGACGGAAAAATATTTCTCGGTGCAAGAGCAGATGAGTGGCTTAAAAAATCAATTCAAAAAGGTGAATAGTTATGAGCAAAAAAGAAAAAATTATTGCAATATGTTTTTCAATATCCATGGTTTTAATGATATTTTCATCAATTTATACAATAATATCCAATAAACCCGATGGATATAAATTCAGGATTGAAAAAATATTTAAAAAATTATAAACTTTAAATATGAAAATAGCTGTTATCCCAATTGACAATCGACCTATTTGTTATGACTTAATTCAAGATGTTTTATCAATAGATAAAAATATAGAGCTTTTCATGCCTGAAATTAAACACTTAGGCGGACTTTGCAATCAATCTGACATCAATAATATTTTTAAATTTTTAGAAAATCTTAAAGATGTTGATTTTTTAATTGTATCGCTTGATACAATTGCATACGGAGGACTTATACCCTCAAGAAGAATTGAAGACGATTTTGAAATAATAAAAGAAAGAATAGAAAAATTTAAAAATATTGTTAAAAATAAAACAAAAAAAATTCTTGCTTTTTCTTCAATAATGCGAATTTCAAACAATAACATCAATGAAGAAGAAAAAACATACTGGGCTCAATGGGGCAAAAGAATTTTTGACTGGTCATATCATTTACACAAATCGGAAATTGAAAAAAGCTTCAACTGCGTCATAAATAAAATTCCCGAAGACATTTTGGAAGATTACTTAGAAACCAGAAAAAGAAATTTTGAAATTAATAAAATTTATCTGGAATGGGCAAAAGAAGGTTTTTTTGACACACTGATTTTTTCTAAAGATGATTGCGCTAAATTTGGTTTAAATGTAAAAGAAGCAAATGAACTTAATGACTTAATCAAAAAAAACAACATAAAACAGGCATTTATAAAAACAGGTGCGGATGAAATTCCGCTTGGTCTGATTTCAAGAGCATTAACAAAAAACAATATTATAAAAATCAACCCCGTATTTTTAGAAAAAAACTCTGCCAATTTAATCTCCAAATACGAAGATATTTCAATATATGACTGCACTATAGCTCAAATTAAATTAGCAGGATGCAATATAGATAATGAAAAATATAATCTGAAAATGATTATTAACAACTTCAAATATGAACAAGGAGACCTTGTTTTGGGAGATGTTGTAAATACAAATAAAAATGAATTTGGTTTTAATTTAGACAATTGTTTTATAGCCGATGTTAACAATGCAAACGGAAGCGATTGTGAATTTGTAGAACAATTATTCAAAAAAAATAATGAAAATTTCTATGGATATTGTGCTTATAATACAAGCGCAAATACTATAGGCTGTGTTTTATTCTGTGCAATTGTTAAATTTTTAGCTGTAAAAAATAATTCATACAATGAAAATGCTTTTAAAAAAATTCAATTTATAAGATTTTTAGACGATTGGGGCTATCAAGCAATTACACGAAAATTTGTAAGAGAAAACAAACCATACTATGACAAAGCTCTTATTCAAAAAAAGCACGAATTAGATAGTAATGCTGAAAAAATTTCAAAATTTTTAAATTTTTATCCTCAAAAAATAGAATACAGTTTACCTTGGAAACGCTCTTTCGAAATAAGAATAAAAATTTTTTAAAATATTTTTAGCCTGCTATTTTAAGGTTTTATGATAAAATCAATTATATGAAAACTGATTCTGATAATATAATAATAATGGCACAGCTAAACCCAATACCCGGGGACGTTGAATACAACAAAAATAAAGCAATTGAATGCATAAAAAAAGCGAATGAAATAAATGCCGATTTAATCGTATTTCCTGAATTATTTTTGCTTGGCTATCCTGTAGGAGATATATTAACCAGATACCCTTTTATAGCTCAACAAACCCAAGATGCACTGGAAGAAATAAAAAATGTAACAAAAAATACGGGTGTATTAATCGGATTTGCGGAAATTAATAAAGAAAAATTTAAAAAACCATACTATAACTCAGTAGCCTTTATTCAAAACAAACAAATTAAAAAAATAATCAGAAAAACACTTCTTGCAAATTATTGCGAACATAACGATTACAGATATTTTGAATCCGCTGATATAAATCCAAAAGAAAGAATAATCGACCTGAACGGAATAAAATACGGAATAATAATTTGCGAAGACGCTTGGAATGATTTTGACTTCTTTGAAAAAAACTTATATTCAATTGATCCTGTCAAAGAAACGGCGCCCTTGGCGGATGTTCTTATCTGTCCCGCTTCTTCCTGCACCAGAGCTAAAAAAGAACAGCTAAAACACAACATGATGATTCATACCGCAAAAAAATACGGTGTTAAATACATCTACGTTAATCAGGTAGGAGCAAACGACGAGCTTGTATATGACGGTTATTCAAGAATGTATAATGAAAATGGCGAACTTAGCGCCATGGCAAAAGGCTTTGAGGAAGACTTTTTTACAATAAATCTAAAATCTTCGAATAATATCATCAACTCTCTTCCAAAGGGGCTTGAATTGACATTAAATTCTCAAAAAGAATTTTCGCTAGACCACAAACCGGACCTTGCAAGGACTTACAAATCAATTATTTTAGCAATTAAAGAATATTTCAAAAAAAACGGATTTAAAAGGGCTGTATTAGGTTTGTCGGGAGGTTTAGACAGCACTGTTTGCGCTGTACTTTTAGCGGATGCTTTAGGATCTGAAAATGTCTTAGGTGTATCCATGCCATCAAAACTGACATCCGATGAAAGCAAAAATGATGCTAAAATATTGGCCGAAAATCTAAAAATAAATTTCATTGAAGTCCCTATAAAAGATATGCATGATATGCTGTCAAAAAAATTTGAAGGAATTTTTGAACAAACTCAAAAATATTTTTCTGAAAGATATTCAAATTCATTCACACAAGATAATATCCAAGCCAGAAGCAGAGCAATGATTTTATGGGGAATAGCTAATGAATTTAGTGCAGCCATTCCTATTGCAACATCAGATAAATCAGAACTTTATATGGGTTATGCAACAATTAACGGAGACATGTCAGGAGGATATGCTCCCATCTCAGATGTTGTTAAAACAAAGCTTTTTGCTCTTGCGCGTTGGATGAACGAAAATAGAAAAAATAAAAATTCAATCCCGGAATCCATAATTAATAAACCGCCGGGTGCGGAACTTGCAATAGACCCAAAAACCGGAAAAACCCTTCTTGCGGAAGATGCTCTTATGCCTTATGAATTTTTAGATGAAGTAATATGGAGAATAGAAAATCTCAATCAATCAATCAATAATATGATGAAATGTGAATTTTTATATGAGAAAAAAAATATATTAGATGAAAAAACAAAACTCAAATGGCTGAATAAATTCTTTAAAAGACTGAATACATCTCTGTATAAATGGTATATAACACCTCCGGGTCCTGTTGTTGACGGACGCTCAATTAATAAAATTGAATTTAGACAACCTATTGTATCTAATATAAACTACTCAAAATAAGGAGAATTTTATGAAAAAAAGTTTGATGACATTGGTTTTATGCTCATTTGCATTCGGATTAGGTTTCGGATTAAACAACATTGCATTTAGCGATGTACAGGCTTCAAAAGTTGCCTATGTTAACGTAGGAAAGCTTTTGAGTGCTTCAAAAGTTCTTAAATCAGCAGAAGAAGCAAAAGCAAAGCAAACACAAGATATGCTTAAATGGTATGACACAGCAAGCGCAGACATAAGAAAACAATCAACTCCCGCAGGCAAACAAGCGTTAATTAAAAAATACGAAGCGCAATTAACACAAAAGAAGAAAAATATAAAAGATAACTACGCAAAAAAAGTTAACCAAGTAGATTCTCAACTTGATGAAGTAATCACACAAAAAGCAAAAGCCATGGGTTATGATTTAGTATTCAGAAAGGATTCGCTCCTATACGGAGGCACTGATATAACAGCTTCTGTTTTACCTTTAGTAAAATAATTTTGTAAAGTAAATTTTTTTTAAAATTTAAAATATTTAAAATAAAAATTAAAAATCACTCTATAACGGAGTGATTTTTATCTTTTAAAAAATAAACAATATATCAATAAAATAAATGGTACTCATGCCAATTAATTTGTAGTAGAATATTAAAAACAGATAAAAAACCGAAGCAGTTTTTTACCGAAAAGAATTAAGCAAATACGGGACGCATTTTAATGCAATTAGGAGGAATTAATGCAAAAGATTTCAAACGATATCAATGCAACAACCACACAAACATCTCACCAGGTTGCCACTGATGCAATTAAACACAATGAAAATTCGGTTAATATAATTAACTTTACCAGAAGAAACTTAAATAATATTTACATAATTAAAAAAGACGGTACAAAAGAAAAATATAACGTTGAAAAAGTTGTTGATGCAATTAAAAAATCTGCAACAAGAATGCTTGTAACTTTTAGCGAAAAAGAAATTAAAGATATTTGCGCTTATGTAAACAAAAGCGTTATGGATATGGACTGTGACAGTGTTGAAATAGCACAAATGCACAACATTGTTGAAAGTGCTCTTCAAGCTTTAAGCCCAAAGGTGGCAGAAAGTTACAGAAATTACAGAAACTATAAAACAGATTTTGTACACATGCTTGATAAAGTTTATCAAGAATCTCAAAGAATTATGTACATAGGAGACAAAGAAAACGCAAATGCAGATTCTACACTTGTTTCCACAAAACGTTCTTTAATATTCAATGAATTAAATAAAGAGCTGTACAAAAAATTCTTCTTAACCGTCGAAGATAAACAAGCAATAAAAGAAGGATATATATACATCCACGACATGTCAGCCCGCAGAGATACAATGAATTGCTGTCTGTTTGATGTTGCGACTGTGTTAAAAGACGGTTTTGAAATGGGTAATATTTGGTATAACGAGCCAAAAAGCCTTGATGTTGCTTTTGATGTCATAGGTGATATTGTTATGGCTGCTGCAAGTCAACAATATGGCGGTTTTACCGTTCCCGAAGTTGATAAAATACTTGCCCCGTACGCCCAAAAAACGTATGAAAGACAATATGACAGATATATTTGTATGGGTCTTTCATTTGAAAAAGCAAGAGAAGAAGCAATGAAAGATGTTCAATCGGATTTTGAACAAGGTTTTCAAGGTTGGGAATATAAATTTAATACAGTTGCTTCTTCACGTGGCGATTATCCTTTTATAACAGTTACAACCGGACTAGGACAAGGCGAATTTGAAGTAATGGCAACATTAGCTTGTCTTAAAACTCGCCAAGGCGGACAAGGCAAAAAAGAATGCAAAAAGCCTGTACTGTTTCCGAAAATTGTATTTTTATATGATGAAAATTTACACGGCGAAGGCAAACCTCTTGAAAACCTCTTCCATGCAGGGGTTGAATGTTCTAAAAAAACGATGTATCCCGACTGGTTAAGTCTTACCGGTGACGGATATGTTGCTTCCATGTATAAAAAATACGGCAGAGTTGTATCTCCAATGGGATGCAGAGCATTTTTATCACCTTGGTATGAAAGAGGCGGAATTGAACCTGCCGATGAAAATGATAAACCGGTTTTTGTAGGAAGGTTTAATATTGGTGCTATTTCATTACATTTACCAATGATATATGCAAAAGCAAAACAAGAAAGCAAAGATTTCTACGAAGTTCTTGACTATTATATGAATTTAATAAGAAAAATTCATATAAGAACTTATGAATATTTAGGTGAAATGAGAGCTTCGGTTAATCCTTTAGCATATTGTGAAGGCGGTTTTTACGGCGGACATCTAAAATTTAATGAAAAAATCAAACCACTTTTAAAATCCGCAACTGCTTCCTTCGGAATTACCGCATTAAATGAACTTCAAGAACTCCATAACGGAAAATCGCTTGTCGAAGACGGCTCATTTGCAATTGAAGTTATGGAATATATAAATAAAAAGGTAGCTGAGTTCAAAAAAGAAGACGGATGGCTTTATGCTCTATACGGAACACCGGCAGAAAATCTGTGCGGACTTCAGATAAAACAATTCAGAAAAAAATACGGAATTGTTGAAAGCGTATCGGATAAACCTTATGTTTCAAATTCATTCCACTGCCATGTTTCAGAACAAATAAGTCCTATAGAAAAACAGGATCTTGAAGGAAGATTTTGGGATTTAATGAATGGCGGAAAAATTCAATATGTTAAATATCCTATTTCATATAATACAAAAGCAGTTGAAACATTGTTAAAACGTGCAATGAAAAAAGGATTTTACGAAGGAGTTAACTTGTCACTTTCATATTGTGACGATTGCGGACATCAGGAATTAAATATGGATGTTTGCCCGGTTTGCGGATCTAAGAATTTAACCAAAATTGACAGAATGAACGGGTATCTTGCATACTCCAGAGTCAAAGGAGATTCAAGACTGGCGGATCACAAAATGGAAGAAATCAAAGACAGAGTAAGTATGTAAAAACAAACCGCCCAAACAAACGGGCGGTTTTTATATAAAGGAAATTAATATGAATTATCATAATATTACAAAAGACGATATGTTAAATGGGGACGGATTAAGAGTTGTCTTATGGACTGCAGGTTGCACTCACTGCTGCAATGGTTGTCAAAATCCTCAGACATGGGATGTTTCAGGCGGTATTGAATTTGATGAAGCTGCAGAAAATGAACTTTTTGAAGCATTAGCACAAGACCACATCTCGGGAATTACATTCTCAGGAGGTGATCCTCTACACCCTTTTAATCGTGAAACCATCCTCAGATTAGCTAAAAAAGTCAAAGACAATTTTCCTCAAAAAACAGTTTGGTTATATACCGGTTTTTTATGGGAAGAAGTAAAAAAAGCAATTGATTTAACAAATATTGACGTTCTTGTAGACGGCGAATTTATAAAAGAATTAAATGATAACAACTTAAAATGGATTGGAAGTTCTAATCAAAGAATTATAGATGTGCAAAAAAGTCTAAAAGAAGACAAGGTTGTAATTTTTTGCGAACAATAATAATATTAAATAAACTTTAATTAATCGTGTTGGAACATTGCACGCTGAGCAACAACCCCAAAAGGATATGCGCTTTTATCTGTAACTATGATTGGAAAAACATCTAAAACCTTTGATCTTGCTGTAGCAGCAGGCACCTTATATGCACTTTTTGAATTTCTTGGATTAGGCTTTCTGTCTCCATTAACATCAACTATAATAAGACAAGGATCACTAAATTCAGTACCTTCATCATTCTGAGCAATGATACCGGGAGTTGCACAATTTCCGTTATTTGTTGCAAAAGTACCCCCGTTTACTTTTGGAGTTGTAGGAAATTCAAATCTCATACCGTCGCCCGTATAAAAAGCATAGTTTGAAGTACCGCCCCAATCGTATTCTTTGGAAATAGAAATGACATTCATTCTGTTTCTAAACATTTCAAATAAACTATCTTCAGCATCGGGGGCTGTCATATCACCGGCATCAATAGGTCCGCTTCCATCAAGCGCAATACTTAACTCTATAACCTGATTTAAAGAAGAAAGAGCTTTCTTAAATGCCGACTTATATTCATGTTGTTCCGTATTAACCAAAATTCCAGGTATTGTAAGAGCGGCAATAATACCTATAACTACCAAGGTAATTAAAGCTTCAGCTAACGTAAATCCTTTTTCACAATTATTATTTTTGCATTTCTTAATCATTATTTATAAAAACCACAGACACCGCTACTATAACATTATACTACCCAAAAAAAACACCTATGTCTATATTGTAACAAAAAATCATTCAATAAATTGAAAAATTACTTTTGTTTAATTAAAAATTCTTCCAAAGCACTTATTTTCATAGATTTAAAATCCGGTTTTTCACCGCTCCAAATTTCTACAGCCCTAACAGCCTGATAAACCAGCATATCTAAACCGCAAACATATCTTTTATTATATTTTATCGCCTTTGAAATCAGTGCAGTTCTTAAAGGATTATACACAATATCATAAATAAGCGCATCATCTTTCAAGCTTTGAATATTCTTGTCGTCCACAGGAGAATTGTCTTCAGCAAAATTTTTCATTCCCATGGGAGTAGTGTTTACAAGAATATCGACATCTTCAAGACCTTCCATAAGAGAAGTTTGAATTGATTTTATTTCTATTTCACTAAATCTGTTTCTGAGAGTTGTTATCGTTTCTGCAGAATTAATAACATTTCTTGTATATATATCAATTTTAGAAACACCTTTTTTAAAAAGACCGGCACACACAGCTCTTGCGGCGCCGCCGGTGCCTATAACAGCCGCTTTTTTGTTGTTCAAATCTATATCCTTTGGAATAGCTTCCATAAATCCATATACATCTGTATTATAACCGGACAAAGACATATCTTCTTCAATTTTTACAACATTAACAGACCCTGTAAGATTAACAAATTCATCATATTTTGAAAGAAATAACGTCACAGGAACCTTATGGGGTATTGTTACATTAAATCCGTAATATTTACCTGCCCTTAAATGTTTGATTTGAGAAATTAAATCCTCAGGCGGAGTTGCAAGTACCTCATAACTATACTTCAAACCAAGCTCATCAAAAGCTGTTTTATACAATATAGGACTCAAAGTATGCCCCAGAGGATAACCTATTATCGCCAATTTAAAATTTTCCGTCATTATTCCTCTTCCATCGGTCTTGAATATTTACAATTTTTATTTGAACAAGCAATTTTATTGCCTCTTTTTAAATATTTTTTAACTAATAAACTGCCGCATTCGGGACATTTTTCTCCTGTCGGTTCTGCCCAAAGTGCAAAAGAACAATCCGGATATTTTGAACATCCCCAAAAGAAAGTACCATAACGCGATTTTCTTTTGACAAGCTCGCCATCTCGACCTTTTGAAGCACATTCGGGACATTTTACGCCTGATGATTCCACAATAGAAAATCTTTTTTTACATTTATCATTTAAGCATTGATAATATTTTCCGTAAGGACCTGTTCTTATAACCATATCCGAACCGCATTTTTCACATTTTTTATCTGTCGGTTCATCTGCCGGAGCTTCAACTTTTTTATCACCATCCATCGGAAGAGCGGTTTTACATTCGGGATATCCGGAACAAGCCAAAAATTGTTTTCCGTATCTTGATAATTTAACAACCATCTTTCTTCCGCAATTAGGACAAATTTTATCTGTTTCAACATCGACTCTTTTCATATTTTTTTGAGCTAAATCCAAAGTTTTTGAAAAAGGCTGCCAAAACGAATTTAAAAACTTAATACTATCTTCTTTATCTTCAGCTATATCATCAAGACTTGCTTCCATTTGAGCCGTAAATTTATAGTCCATAATTTTTTCAAAATGATCAACTAGCTGTTTACAAACCGCCCGACCCAGAGGAGTTGGTTTTAGCGATTTAGTTTCTGTTTTTTCAACATAATTTCTTTGTTGAATTTTAGTTATTATTGGAGCATAAGTTGAAGGTCTTCCTATTCCGTATTCTTCCAATTGCTTAACCAAACTTGCCTCGGAATATCTCGCCGGAGGTTGCGTAAAATGCTGTTTTGAATCCAGTTTTTTTAAATTTAATTCATCTCCGACTTTTAAATCAGGAAATTTTTTACTTTCAACATCTTCAATATCATTATAAATTTTGGTAAATCCGTCAAAAACAATCTTTGAAGAACCCATCTTAAATATATAACCATTTGCTTCAATATCAACCGTTAAATTTTTAACTTTACAGTTCGTCATCTGAGATGCCATAAATCTGTCCCAAATCAATTTATAAAGTTTATATTGTTCGCTCGTTAAGTATTGTTTTATACTATCCGGAGTCTTTTCAATATAAGAAGGACGAATTGCTTCATGGGCATCTTGAGTGTTTTGTTTTTTCTTAGCATAAATATTAGGTTTTTCGGGATAATAATTTTCACCGTAATTTGTCAAAATATATTCTTTTGCAAAATCACGAGCATCATCTGAAATTCTTGTTGAGTCAGTTCTCATATATGTTATAAGACCAACCGAACCATCTCCCAAATCTATTCCTTCATATAATTTTTGAGCTATTTGCATGGTTTTTGATACACCATACCCCAATTTTGAACTTGCTTCTCTTTGCAAAGTTGAAGTTATAAAAGGAGGCTGCGATTTTCTTTGAGTATCTCTCGAAGTGATTTTTAAAACTTTATATTTCGCTTTCTCAAGATTTTTTAAAACTTCTTTTACTTCATCTTCATTATGTAATTCAATTTTTTCATCTTTATTGTTTTTGATTATTCTTGCCAATTCTGCAGTAAAATCGATATTGGATTTATTAAATAAAGCTTCTATACTCCAATATTCAACAGGAACAAATGCCTCAATTTCATCTTCTCTTTCGCAAATCATCTTCAAGGCAACAGATTGAACACGACCCGCCGAAAGTTTATAATTTTTCATTTTCTCCCACAAAATAGGACTTATTTTAAAACCTACAAGTTTATCTAAAATCTGTCTTGTTTTTTGAGCTTCAACTTTTAACATATCAATTTGATGATAATTTGCAACAGCATCTTTAATTGCATGCGGGGTAATTTCATTAAAAACAATTCTAAAAATTTTATCTTCGGGAAATTTGAGACATTCTTTCACATGCCAAGCTATAGCCTCTCCTTCACGGTCAGGGTCAGATGCTAAATAAATTTTATCAACGGTTTTTGCAATTTTATTTAATTCATTTATAACTTTTTTCTTTTCGGGAATAACTTCAAAAGTAGGTTTAAAATTATTTTCTATGTCAAAACCCAAACCCTTTGAAGCCAAATCACGAACATGACCCATAGATGCTTGAATTATATAATTACTGCCTAAAATTTTTCCTATTGTTTTTGATTTTGCCGGAGATTCGACAATTACAAGAGTTTTTTCACCTTTATTATTTTTTTCTTTTACTTTTGTTGCCATAAATAACCTATATACATTTATAATATTTATTATTTGATTGTTTAATTAAACCTTTTAATTCTAGCTCTGTCAAGGTAATCATTATTTGAGAAACATCCTGAGATAATTTATCCGCAATTTCATCAAACGTTTTAGCTTCCAAAGATAGAACATCCATCACCTTTTGTTGAATTTCGCTCAAACTGTTTTTTTCATTTTTCACTTCTTCAACTATAATATCCCAACCCATCTGATTTAACAAATCAGATGAATCCGCCACAATAGCAGCTCCGTTTTTTATCAGATAATATATTCCCGAAGTATTTGGATTTAATATATTGCCGGGTATACACATTAATTCTCTGTTATAATCCAAAGTTAAATTTGCGCTTATCATAGCACCGCTTTTTAATTTCGCCTCAGCTACAAGAGTTCCCTTTGACATGCCCACAACTATTCTGTTTCTTTGAGGAAAATTTTGCGCCATGGGTCTTGTTTTTAAAGGATACTCGCTAAAAATAGCTCCTTTGTTTTCTATAATATCATTGAATAATTTTTTATTTTGAATAGGATAAATAACATCCAACCCCGAGCCTAAAACAGCAATCGTTTTTAAATTATTATCAAGCGCGCTCTGGTGTGCTTGGGTATCAATGCCATAAGCCAACCCCGATACAACAACAATATTAAGGTTTTTCAACTTGGATAAAATGCTTTTTAAAGATAGCTTTGCACTTTCAGAAGCCAATCTGGAACCGACTATTGCTATATTATAATTGTAATCAATATCATTAAGATTTCCTTTATAATATATCGAAAGAGGATAATCCGGAATTTCTTTCAACAAAAAAGGATAATTTTTATCATGATAAGTTAAAATTTTAACGTCGCTATCCGAAAATGCATTTTTATAACATTCTTCAAGATTTATTTTATCTCTTTTTTCTATAAAATCTCTTGGAATTGGAATATCGTATTCTTGCGCAATTTTTTTTAAATCATTTTTTTGAACATTAAAAGCTGCAGCAACATCATAATCAAAATATTCAAACAGTTTTGATTTAAACAAAGGACGAACAAACAAATAACTAAATCCGACATAATATTTTATATCGTCATGTTTTTTATTTTCAATCAAATTCAACTGTTTATTTTTACAAGTCATAAAACAAGTTTATCACAAGAAAATTAATTAAAAATGTCTAATACAATTTTATATACAAGCTCAATTTGCTTTTGCGAAGCATTTGACAGATAGGAATTAATTTCATTCAATAAATCTTGTTTTTCCTTCTTGTGAGCAAAAGAAAACAAAGAAGATACATCCATCTGAAAAACATTAGCAATTTTTTCAATATTTTCCAATGTTGTAAAACTTTTTCCGGTTTCTATTCTGCTTAAATGTCTGGATTCCATGCATATAAGTTCAGCAAGCTGCTCCTGATTTAGATTGTGCTTTTCCCTTACTTCCTTTATTCTTGCTCCAAAACGTTTTTTTATAGAATCCATTTTATCTCCTGAAATTATATTAATATTTCAATTTACTTTTTTAAGGACATATTTAATTGATTTTTAATTGACTTTCAACATTTTATGATGTATTATCAATCTTATTTATAGAAAAAAATGAAAGTTTCTTTATTAAATGTCTAAAAGATTAGGTTTTACTTTAGCTGAAATTATGATTGTTTTAACTATAATCGGAATTTTGACTGCAATTCTACTACCTATTGCGATTAATTCCGCACCTGATGAAAATGTTATGAAATTTAAAAAAGGTAATAATAC
>CALVAW010000037.1 GCA_944325655.1 Candidatus Gastranaerophilales bacterium | reverse complement strand
TTTTTATAAATGGCACTCCACCACTCATACGAAAATATAAATTTATTCCCGGATTTAATTATATTCTCGTTTAAGTCCGTCATGGTAATTTTGCCGTCAAGTTCATAAGTTTTTCTTTTTGCTTTAACTATATCCGCATCATCTTGTTTAGCTTTTTTATAGAGTTCTTCATAAAAATTAAGATCAACATAATCATCAGGGTCGACAAAACCGAGGTATTCTCCTTTTGCAATTTTTAGACCTTCGTTTCTTGCTATTGCTGCGCCTTTATTTTCTTTAAGATTAATAAGTTTTATTCTTTCATCTTTGTTTTTATATTGTTCTAAAATATTTAAAGAGTTATCTGTTGAACAATCGTTAATGCAGATGATTTCTATATCTTTCAAGGTTTGATTGATAAGACTATCTAAACATTTTTCAAGATATGGTTCTACATTATATACAGGGATTATTACCGAAACTTTAGACATTAACTACTTGCTCCTTTTAATTTTTTCGAACAATTCAGGATAATAATTAAAAATATTTTTTAATTGTAAATCATTAAAAACAATATTTTGTTGATATAAAGACTCACTAGCTCTGTTTGCATTTTTAAACAATTCATTTTGATCAATTTTTGAATATGGTTTATCAATAACTTTAATTTCCTTATTATTCAAAACTGACATTGCCCAAAACCATATATCATCAGCATTAGGAGCTAAAGACATAAACAAATCTTCTTTAAAAACATCATGGTATAAAGAATTTGAAGGATATAAAACCCCTCCGCCACTTGTAAGTAAGTTCAAATAAGAAGGTCTTTTATCTGTTGTTAATTTTTTCCAATGTTTGTATAAATTAACTTCATTTTTATTTTTAAATGTAATTTTATGAGCTCTATGACACAAAATATATTCTTTGTCATTTTGATGCTGTAAATATAATCTTTCAAACCAATCCTTAGGATAGAAAATATCGTCATCAGCAGTAATAATATTATCATTTGGATATTGTTCCAGCGCAGGTATTAATTTTTTATAACTTTTAATATTTTTTGTAAACTTAATTGTTAACCCGAAATCGCACAATCTTAATACTTCAGCGGGAATATCTTTTTCAGGATTTAAAAATTCGTCTTCAGCAAGCCATAATATGACCATATCAGGTTTTTTTGTCTGATTTAACAACGAATACAGGCAATAGTGAATATTTTTCATCCTTTTCGGATAAGATGTCAATGAAATTATATATTTTTTCTTTTCAGCTTCTTGTTTATCTTTTAATTTTGCCATCCAAGAAGCTTCCACTCTTTTGTTAAATTCATATTTTCTAATTTTTTCTTGGTATTTTAATTTACTAAAAAAATTTTTTTCAGCTTGTTTAATATAAGCTTTTACATCTTCATCGCATTTTTTATTTTTAACAAAAAAAGATAAATACTTATATCTATCGACAATTCCTTCTATATATACTTTTTCATCCGAGCAAAAATCATTATACAAATCTATTATTTTTAAAACGGATTTTTCGATTTCTTTAATTTTATCCAAAGTAACAATTTCAGTATGATTTAAAGACTCATTTCTATATACATAATAATATGAAACGCTATCTTCTATTTCTATTTTGTTGCAAATCAATGAAAAAGCAACCTCAAACACACCATCTTCAGCGCAAGTTAAATCCGAAGAAAATCTTATGCTATTTTTATTTAAAAAGTCTTTTTTTATTATACAAGTAGGTATATGGTTAAATTTTACTTTGTTTTCTCTAACTTGAGCAAGATTATAATATTTTATATTTGATGGCACATCCCAGCCCACATAACTTAAATTTGCCTTAACAACATCCGCTTTAGTTTTAATTGCCTTTTTATATAATTTTTCGTAATAATCTAAATCAATAAAATCATCCCCGTCTACAAAACCTAAATATTCACCTGTTGCAGCATCTATCCCCAAATTTCTTGCAGATCCTGCAGTTAGTTTTTCTTTAGATTTAATGATTTTAATTTTTGGATATCTTTTCTGATACCGCTCCAAAATTGCATAAGAATTATCTGATGAATTTGCTTCTACACATATTATTTCAATATTAGACAGCGTTTGATTGCAAACGCTGTCTAAACATTTTTCTAAATATTTTTCAACATTATAAACCGGTATAATAACCGAAATACTAGTCATTTATTTTTCCACTTTTTCTTCTCTTTTAGCAGTTTCTTCTTTAGTGTAACCTATTGAATCTTTTTCAGGAGTCCAACCGGTCTCTTCTTTAACTTCATGAATAGGATCTGCTAAAAGAAGCTCTTGTGCATCGCTATATTCTTTAAGAGAAGGTGAAAAATTATCTTCCTTTAAAACTGCTTCATCAAAAGAGGGTTCCTTTGTGCTCGAAGGAGCCGTTATAATTAATTCCTTATCAAGCAGAGCATTTACAAAAACATCAACAACATCTTTTATTTTATCTGATGCGCCGAGTTTTTTTAACATATCCACTATATCTTCAACCGATGAACCATTTACAAGATTTTCATATATCGCAGTACCAAAACCGTTCATTCCATAATATATTCCTGTTTCAGAATTAATTATTATTGCTATCCCATCAGTAACATCAGCGAACATTTTTTCTTCGTTTAATGCATAATTGGTCATTTTATTCTCCTATTTTTAATAATTCTTTTGTTCCCTCATCTCCAAACTTTTTAAAAGATAACTCAAACCCGCTCTCTGCAATCAAATCTTGTTTTAAAAATACCTCGCTATATTTGCCAACAGAATTTTTCAACAGAGAAAGATTATCTATTTCCTTTACAAAAATATTAAACAACAAACTTATATTTTCATCAACTCCTTTAATATTTTTGATTTTTTCCAAAATCTCATTTCTATTTGCTCCGCTTAAAAGGTTTTCAAAAACGTTTGTTGCAAATTTATTCATTTGATATATAGTGCCTGTTTTGCTGTCTAATATATTTGCTATATCAAAAGTTATATCAACAAATACACCGTCTTCAAATTTTGTTTTTATGCTTTGTTCCTTGTAATTTTTCAGAAACTCTCTCAAAAACTCGGTATTTTTATATATGTCACTGCAAAGATTTATCTTATAGAATTCAAAATCTTTAATCATATTCAAAATCTTCTTAATAACATCCTGATTGCATATATCTCTCATTTGCGCAACAGTTGATTGAATAAGCTGAACAATTGCTCTTTCTTTTTCTTCTTTTTCGCACAATTTAATACTTGGTTCTTTATCTTTGACTATCTCCGGAAACATGCAAACTTTAATCGGATATTTTGTTCTAAATTGATTTTCAAGATTGGAGATATTAAATACATATTTATCTTTTCTTGCATTATTAGAAACAAAACGACAATCCTTCAACTCATCATATAATTCATTATACATTTTCGGAGAAAGCGTAATAATTGAATATATAGGATATGAATAAAGATTTTCACCATCTTTCTCTAAAACCAAATAATCATCGGAAACATATTCAAAACCCTTTAACATGGATAAAACCGTTAAAGTTGACTTTCCTCTTTGCCCTCTTGCACAAAATAAAACCCCATTATTATTCATGCCGACAACTGCTCCATGAACAACATTTGTCTTGGTTCCTTTAACAACTTTATTAATTGCTTGAATAAATATATGACCTTCTTTTATAAATTCTTCAGGTTCCAAATTTTCAACCGCATAATAATGAGTATTGCTTGCTTCATTAAAAGCGCTAAATGTTTTTTTTGCAAAATTAGATTCAATTAAGGGATTTGTTTTTGAATATTTTTTATCAAACACCTTAAAAAACCTTAATTTTCTTTTAAGGGCAATCATTTCTACACGTAATTTTAAATTCAATTTTGAATTAAAATCATAGTGCAAATTCTTGTGCAAATTTTCAATATCGTCTTCTTTCCAGATAACCAGCGTTGCATCATAGTTCTGTGCAAAATCAGAAACATACATCAATTGTTTTTCAATCAATGGTTTATATTCATCACAATAACTTACAATCCTTAATACATGAGTTCCTAAATTAACATACTTAACCCATTTTTTACCATATTTTTTTTCAATATATTCATCTAAATTAGAAAAAATCTCTCCCAGTTTTTCTTCAGGCAAATCTTTTACTATCATATAATCCTCTATTTCGTCGCAAAATCATATTGTTTTGTTTTCAAATCTCTAATAAGCAATCCAATCAATTTCGGATGTTTTACAAGAAGTTTTAAAAATTGATATTTAGGCTTTAAAAAAATATAATCTCTAAAATTGACGTAACTCTTAAATATATCAGAAACCTTCAGCGCCCTGCATTTATTTCTCAAATCTTCCAAATAAAATCGCTTAAACATAACCATATTGGAATAATCATTTGTTAACTTTTCAAAAAGCATATCGTCTTGAATTTCTTTAGGAAATACATCTTTTGAAATTCTGTTTATGAATTTCATGGCAAAATTTGTTTGCACTTCCGTACCTGTTTTTTTAGCATTGGTTTTAATTATATTCCAATCAAAATCAGGTTTATCCTCAATAAAAAATTTACAATCAAATAAAGTATATAATAAACCGGCCTTACTTGTTCCGTTCCTTAAATTTCTTGCCAAATTAACCAATGCAATAAACATCATATCTTCATGACTTGGAACCAAAGCCTTAACTCCAAAAACATTTTGCACCGTAGCACGCTTAAACAAATCTTCTATAAACTTTTTATCGTTCTTTGTTCCCATGTATATAAACTTATGTACGTCAATTACATTTTTTCCGGTTTTTTTATCATGCAAATCAACCGAATGAACATCAATTTTCTCATAATAATACCCAAGCGGCAAAGTTAAATTAACGGTTTTCATAAAATCTTCTTCAGGAACGAGAATGTCAACATCGCCCATTACTCGAGGCAAATCTTGCCTTAAATATTTCATGGCCGTACCCTTTAAAATCATTGGTATTACATTATTATCGTTCAATACCTTGCCGATTTTTACAAAAGGAGAAATAACCTGCATATTTCTAAATCTAAAATTCCTTAACAAACCCTTTAATCTGGCCTCTTCATAACTTGTAAATTTGAGGTCCGGATGCCTTTTTTGAAAATAAGAAAGAAGCAAAGACTTTGTTGATGTTTTGACCTCTATATCCCATATTTTCAACAATTCATTTAATTCATCCTGGGTCGGGTTATTTGAAAAAACAAGTTCCATGAGCTTTTTTTCTTCATCGCACATAATTTCCTGATAAAAATTTTCAATCAAAGCATCCGTAATGGATATTTTAGCATTCAAATATCCTGTATCTTTTATCTGTTCTACTTCTTTATTCCATAGCACTTGCATTTATTTTTGCCTCTTTCAGTAAAATCATGTTAAACAAAACATGCTTTTTTGTCACTATACTTTCTTTTATTGAAAATATGGGAATATTAAACAACCTTATTTCTTTAACCGTAACCCAAAAATATTTGTCAAATATCAAAGCATTATTTTTTCTTAAAAAAAGAATCATATCTTTTATTGCTCGATTTTTATCCCTGCGCAAACATTCTATGTGCGTTTTTGATTTTGTCTTAACTGTTGAACTTGGATTTCTATAATAATAATATTCGACACCCGGAACTGTGACTACGCCATTTGCATAATATACAGCCTGCAATACATATAATTTATCTTCGCAATAGCAATCTTGAGGCCAATTTATATTTTTTTCTTTAATCAATGCACGTCTGTATATCTTATTGGTAGGACATGGATCCTTAGCTACATTGCACATTTCAAACTTATCTTTTAAATCTTCAACAAATATTTCTTCCTTTATTTTTAATCTTTTTTTTGTTTTTCCGTTACCTATTCTGACATTTACAGCAAGAGCAATATCTGCATCATATTTCTTTGCGGCTTCATATAATTTTTGATAATAATCAATGTCTACCCAATCATCAGAATCCACAAAACCTATATATTCTCCGACAGCTTCTTTGGTGCCGTTATTTCTTGCCGCTCCTTGTTTTAAATTTTTTTGTTTAATTAGCTTAATTCTGTTATCTTTTTTTATAAATTCTTCAACTATTAAAGCCGAATTGTCCGACGAACCGTCATCCACGCATATTATTTCTATATCATGTAAGGTTTGCGATACTAAACTGTTTAAACAACGTTCAATGTATTTTTCCGTATTATATATAGGTACTACAACTGAAACTTTTACCATTTTATTATTAAAACCTTGGATAAATTTACAAATTTAAAACAAAACATTATACATATTGATACATACACAAAATGTTTCATAATTATTTTGAATATATCATAAACGCTATTTTTTTACACCTACTTTTAAATCAACAGCACAAAATACATTAATTAAGATTTTTATTATAATTTGAAGGTCTTGACCTGTCCCAAGTAATATTCCTTTTAACTATTTTTGCAGGGCAACCGGCTAAAACAACATTTTTTTCAATAAAATCTTTTGTCACAACTGAAGCTATCCCAACAATGCAATCATCTGCAATTTGTGCATTTTTAGTAATGGTAACTCTTTCACCAACCCACACATGATTTCCAATTTTAATTGTATTTTTTGAAAAATTCAAAAGCTCTTTTGTGACATTATCCAGAACACTGTGAGCATCGGTTATTATTCTTATATTGTTTGAAAACATGCAATCTTTTCCGATTTCAATAGAATTATCTACCAAAAATATTAATGTATTTGTTGAAGAAGAATTTTTTCCTATAAAAGCATGACTATTATTTCCATTCACATGAATTTGCCAATTACCGTTAACTCCGGCATCAATTTTAATTATTGAATTTGAACAATTAAAAATAAAATTTGATTTAACAAATCTGCATGTTTTATCTACTATGAGCTTATTATTATTCCCTTGAAAACTCACATATAAACCTTTAATTTTCTTATTTATATTTATTGCCTTTTCAACACCGTTTTCAATAACTATAATTTTATTATTTTTTCCGGCATTATAATTTTGCCTGAAATTATACAGTAAACTATATAAAAAATCCCCTTTTTGAGCTTTCAACTTAATTCCAAAAAAACCCAATACAATATGAGAAGTCCAAAGTCTGAATATCTCCGTTATAAAAAACATCTTTGACATTTCTTATCCTTTTTTCTTCGACATTACCATAGCATAAATATATCACAATCTTAATAAACAACAAAAATAGCTGGGGAGAGATTCGAACTCTCGACCTTACGGGTATGAGCCGTACGCTCTCACCAACTGAGCTACCCAGCCAAAAACCTATTTAATTATCAATATAATCCTGTTAAGATTATTCTTAAAATCGGTAAGTAAATTTTCACACAAAAATTTTTAAATTACAAGTTAAATTTTTAAGAGCCCCTATATAGGGGCTCTTTATTAATCATCAATCTCAGGTTGCTTTGGAAGGTCTTTTTGTATTTTATCGGGTCCTTTTTTCATTTCTTTTAACATTTTCTTATGACAAGGGCAGTTGCAATTATGTTTTCTGAAATGTTTCATGTGATGACCAACCATATACGGTTGTCCAAAACCACCCATCATTGGAGGTGCCGGTGGCATAGGAGGTTTATGAAGAGCGGCAAATAAACTTAATGCGCAAAATACCCCTACAAAACTACCGCCTGCAACAACTAAAAATTTTCTAAACCCTTTAGACTTGCAAAAACATTCCTCTTTAACTGTTGTTTTTTCCATTTCTTCTGTCATTTTTTCTCCTTTTGATTTCTCATAATATCCGATTTTTTAAATCACATTTATTTAAACGAAAAAAATATAAATATGTTCATTTTATTTTTAAAGTAATTTTTATTCATAAAAAAAGCAATTGCCCTCATAGACAAATTTGCTCTTCTTCATTTATTTTCACATCATCAATTAAATTTAAAATATCCTCTTTGTCATTTATAATTTTATATGCTCCTAAATGTCTATAATTATTAATCATGCTATTTTTGTCCGCATAAAAAGGGATTACACCCACTGATTTTATATTTGCCCCATTGGAAGCAATAATATCATCAACATTACTTCCCAAAAATTTAACTGTTTTATAAGGGCAATGTTTTAATATGTTAAATATTCCGTCAGAACTCGGTTTTAATTTTTCTTCCGGCAAATCATCCGCTGATATTATATAATAGAAATATTTGTCTATATCAAATCTTTTTAACGAATAATCTGTTTCTTTTCTTGACCTATCGGTATAAATAACCAAATCATATTTTTTTACTAATTCTTCTAATATTTCTTTGGAGATTAAAAGCTTTTCTTTATTTATCAATGGAGATTCATCATTTTTATTTTTATTCAAAAGAATATCATTATATACACACACAATCTTTGACACATCGATATATAAACCGTCAGCTTCAAGCAATGCTTGAATTGTGCGCCAGTTACGATTTAAACTACCTTTATTTTTAGCATCCAACACTTGTTTAATAGAAATGCTTTTTTTGCTAAAATACTCATACGTTTTTACTATAGCTTCAAATTGAGAATTTAACACATCAAATATAATTCCGTCAGGATTTATTATTAAAACATCTTTTTTATTTAAAAGTTCAAGTATAAATTTAACTCCCCCTATTTTTGGTATTGTAATTCTAAGAAACGAAGAATAAAAAGAAGGTTTCAAAAATTTTTTAACTATAATTCCGAGCTTTTTAAATTTTTCATAATAAAAATCACAATATTCGCCAAAATCGCAAAATATAAAATTTCCTTCGCTTTCATAAGGTTTAAAACCTTTATCCAAAAGCCCTTGCATCAATAACTTTTTTGAAGCATAATTCATTTCCTTAATTTGTTCAAATTCTTTGTTATTATTTATAATTGCCGATACGCAATTCAAAGCTACCGAATTAACGTTATATGGAGACATAACTTTTTTTAGATTTTTGATTATTTCCGCTTGTGCTGCAATAAACCCAAATCTTAGTCCTGCAATTGCATAATCTTTTGAAAAAGATTTTGTTATAACAATATTGTCATGTTTATAAATTAAATCCAAATAATCATAAAAACTTGCATTATAAGAAAAATTTATATAAGTGCAATCTAATACAAAAAGAATATCTGAAAATTTTTCCGATAAAATTTCAATTAACGAAGCTCTCGCTAATTCACCGGTCGGATTATTAGGTGTTGCGATATATACGATTTTTGTTTTATTTGTAATGTTATTTTCAATTTTTTTATAATCAAAAACAAACTTTTCATCATACTCTATTAATTTTAATTTTGCACCTATAATATTTGCGTACCTAAAAGGCATCTCAAAAGTAGGATTATAGGATAATATTTCATCATCAACATCCAAATAAGCATCTAAAATAATTTTTATTGCTTCATCGCAACCATTTGAAAGCAATACATTATCTTTTTTTAAATTATACTTTAGAGCAATTTTATCAACAACTTCCCCATAAGAAGGATATAAATATATATCAGAAGAATCCGTATTTTTAATTGCATTTACAACAAAAGGAGAAGCACCATATATATTCTCATTTAAATCAAGTTTTAGTCTGTAATTTTGTTTATTTTCATCGATACAGAATGATTGAAGAGCTTCTACGGATTTTTTCACTTTAACCATAGAAGGATTATACTATATTAACCCTTTAATGTCGAGCATAGTAGGATTTTTCCTGAACCTCTATCCTTATATTTGCAAGCTCTATATCATCGTAATCAACATATTCGGTCTGAAAAAGATTTCTTCCAGTTTTTATAACAAGCTCATTTGTGTCTTTTAATATTGCTTTATTAACCAAAATTGAATGATTATCTCCGTTTACTTCAAGTATTCCCACCTTATGTCCGTTCACAAAAACCTCTACCGGACTTGAATAAACTTTTGCTATTCTGTTTTGACCGAGCTGTTTTGCCTTCTTTGTATCCAATCCTATTATTGTACCTATTCTTATAACAACATCCTGACCTGCACCTGCGGATGGTCTTTTAAAAGTTTTTGACATAAAATGTCCGTTTGCATTAATTCTAAAATCACCGCTGTTTGCGGAATTATCAGAAAACATATTATCACCCAAATGAACAACACCGTCAGTGATTTGCATATCAAAAGGACTTGTTTGTTCTATACCCAATTTTAAAGGATTTTTCAAAACATTATTGTCAACTGTTAATGAAAAAACTTTATAACCTTCTTTTTCAACAAAAAGAACTGTTTGATTGCTTATATCGGCATTTAATTGAAAAGCGCCGTTTTTATCCGAATAAGTTGTATAGTGAATTTCAGGTATGGTGATTTTAGCATTACTAAGCGCTTTTTGAGTTTTGGAATCAACAATTTTATTTTGATAATTTGTATCATATCTGTCGATTTTGCCGGAAATTACATCCGCAAAAACACAAGAAAAACCAAAAACACAATATATAAGCAGAAATATAAATATTTTTCTCATTTAAAACCCCTTTTATAAGGTTTTAAATGATTTTATAAATTCAAACAATATAAAAAAATTTAATTACCCATTGTAGAAAAGTAGAATAAAAAAACCGTCCTATTAGGACGGTTTATAATTTTATCTGTCTTGGGAAACCGGAATTATTAATTCTTGACCTATTCCGATTGCCGCCGGATTTGTTATATTGTTTATCCTTTGAATTTCAGATATTTTAGCGGGATCATACTTGCCGTAAAATCTGTATGCAATACCATTCAATGTATCGCCTTTTTTAACAACATATCTTTCCTCAGTTATTGTATTTTCGGGAATATTTTCTGATGTCACATCTGTTCCGATAACTGCAACATCTTCTTTCACATCAACTTTTGAAGATGTTCTCGGTGCCATCGAACTTATTGAAACTATAAGAAATATGCAGCACATAAGCAAAACACCGGCAACAAAACCGATAGTCAAATATACTGCCGGAGATTTTTGATATGTACTTTTAGTTGCGTTATGTACCTTTTGAACGCCTTTTTGAACTCCGCCCCACAATATATCTAACTCGTGTGCTTTTTGAGTCTTATAATATTGGTTTAATTGAGCTCTTGGAGTATGCTTTTTATCTGTCTGAGAAAGACTGGCAAGAACGCCCATTTTTTCACGGGTTAAACCGGATCTGTGTAATGTTGAACCTTTCATGTCCTTATCCTATCATAATAGTCTTGTAGACATGTTATATAGAGTTCAAAATAAAGTCAAGAAAAGGATTAATTTTATATGAAGTTTTATTAATTCTTTATAACTACTTTTTTTCTTGCACAATCAAACATACTGTCGATTAACTCTTTATTTTTTTCTTTGCCCTTTTTGATGCTAAATCCGCCTTCTTGTAAGTATTCGAGCATTCTTGTTTTCCACATTTCAAAAAGCTCTTCATCTTTCATATTTAAGGCAGTTGCAATTTTTTTCAATTCCTCAAAATCAATCTGAATAGGTTTAGCACCTCTCAAAATATCAACAAGCTCCAGTCTTTTTTTGCGCTCGAACATTCTTAAAAAATCAAGAGTGGAAAGATTATTTTGTTTTATTAAATCCTTCAACATCAATAAATTTTCACTATAGCTCAATACATCACCCGGAATTTGATATTCTGTAAATTCTTCGGGATTAATATCCATAACTGTCGCAATTCGCTCCAAAGTTATCGAACGAGTCGAAAACGGGACATTTTCATCAATTAAATTATAAACATAAGATAAAGTAACCCCTATCATCTGGGCAAATTCCTTTTTGTGGAGCCCTGTCCTATCCAAAAAATCTCCCACTAATTTTGAACTTCTTTTTTGTATTTTAATATTATTTTTCATTTATGTTGATTTTACTCCGTCTTGTATGCTATCTTACAGATAACCCTTTTTGTTTATTTTTAAATTACCAAAAAAGATAAATAAATTTGATTAATTCAAATATTGTTTAAAAGAAGAAGTAAAAAATGAAAGCAATAATCGGACTGGGTAATCCCGAAATTAAATATAAAAATACTCGCCATAATACCGGTTTTATTATCATGGATGAAATTTTAAAAGCTCATGAAATAACCCTTGGCGAAAAATTTAATTCATATTTTGCAAAAAAAGGAGATTTATTATACCTGCTTCCAAAAACATATATGAACCTCTCGGGTAATGCCGTCTTGGAGTTAATGAATTTTTATAAACTCTCCAATAAAGATATTCTGGTTATCTATGATGATGCAACAATTGAATTTGGTACATTCAGGCTCAAAAAAAACGGCTCCTTTGGCGGACACAACGGCATAAAATCAATTATAAACCGTATAGGAACAGATGTTTTTGACAGATTGAAAATTGGCGTCGGTCCCGTCCCGTCAAATATTCCGATTGACAGTTTTGTGCTGTCTAATTTTAACGAAGAAGAATTAAAAAATATCCAAAAAATGGGCAAAATTGCAATAGACGTAGTTGAAAGCTGGCAAAATCAAGGTATTGATTATGCTCAAAACAAATTTAACGGAAAGATAATTTAATTTTTATTTTCCAATTCCTTTGGTATGCAAAAAAGTACGGTTTCATACTGATTTGCTGCATAATGCCCCAAATAGAAACTGTAATCTTTTAGCAACTCATATAAATACATAGGAATATTAACAAAATCATCACTCGAATGATAAATTGAAATTGCAAGTTGAGGCCTGTCGTTTAAAATTAGTTTTTCGGCACCTTTTAGAGCATGCATTTCAGCGCCTTCAATATCCATTTTAATAAAATCAACTTTATCAACCTGAAGCTTTTCTTTTGCTTCATCCATCGTAATTGTTTCAATCTCTTTAGAAACCTGGGCTTTTAAATTGCTGATGCCTACCACTCTCGATGCAGGTCCGCAAACTGCAAAATCTAATTTTTCGTGTTTATCCCAAACCGCATAAGGTACAATTTGAACACAATCCATTTTTTTTAACAAAATATCAAGACTGTTATCTTTTAAATCATCATACAAAGGTTCAAATGCATAATCGGTTTTCAAATTAGGCAAATTTTTCTTAAAACCAAAAACATGTGCACCATTGCAAAAACCGCAATCAAAAATTGTTTTAATTGCATTTTTGTTAATATATTCTAAATACTGAGCATTATAGTTTCTGGGCATTTCGCCTCTTTTAATATTATGTTTTCTTGCAACATATTTTGCAATCGGTTTATAATCAACATTTAATTTTGCTTTCCATAACTTTTCATATAACTTTTTTGACTTTTTATCAGAAAAAATATTCAAAACTTTCTTAAAAGTTGATTGATAATTCAAATTTCTTATTTTGCTTTCCAAATCAAAAGGAATAAAAGCATACGGAATATCAAAATACTCTAACATAGCAATTGTTATATGCAACATGCTTCTAACCGAAATTAAGACCATATCGACTTTATCTTTTATTTCATATATCTGAGAAGCTTTGTATATTGATTCCTCAATTCTTTCATCTTTGGTTTTTTCCGCATCTATAAAACATTTCACGTTAACATTAGGTAATTCATCTTTAATTGCTTCTTTAATTGCAATTCCACAAGTACCTGCACCGTATATACCAATGTTTTTAACATTTTTTGGAATTTTTTTAAATAAACTCTTATACATGGCTAACCCCTACCTATAAAAGTAAAAAGCACCTTATGGTGCCTTTAATATAGATATGGCGGGAACGACGGGGCTCGAACCCGCGACCTCATGCGTGACAGGCATGCGCTCTAACCAAACTGAGCTACGCTCCCATTCCATATTTAATTTTAATTGTTCGATTGTTATTTAGCGTAAACGCTAACTTGTTTTCTTGTTCTTCTGTATGGTTCAAACTTAACCACGCCGTCAATTAATGCAAACAAAGTATCATCGGAACCTCTGCCGACATTATTACCGGGATGAATTTTTGTCCCTCTTTGTCTTACAATAATATTTCCTGCGACAACTTGTTCATTTGCGTATTTTTTAACGCCCAATCTCTTGCTTTCGCTATCACGACCGTTTTTTGATGAACCTACACCCTTCTTATGAGCCATTATTCTTCTCCTGTCGTTTCTTCGGTTTTAGCCGATTTAGCTTTCGTATTAATCTTATTAATCATAACACGAGTAAATTGTTGTCTGTGACCTTGTTTAACTCTTGTTCCTTTTTTTGGACGTTGTTTATAAACAATAATCTTTTTAGCTTTATCATTTTTTACAACCGTACCGTCAACCGTAGCAGAAGCAACGTAAGGTCTGCCTACTTTTGACTTTTTGCCGTTAACAAGCATTACTACTTTATCAAAAGTAATTTTTTCGTCTGCTTGAGCATCCAACAACTCGATATCAACATATCTGCCTTCTTCAAGCTTATATTGTTTTCCGCCTGTTTCAACTATTGCGTACATTTTATATCCTTTCTTTTAAGGAATCGCAGCTTATAATAAGCATTTAAAAGCGACCAACCTATCTGCATATTTTAATATATCCAAGACAAAAATCTATGTCAATAATAATTTTACAAAACTT
>CALVAW010000036.1 GCA_944325655.1 Candidatus Gastranaerophilales bacterium | reverse complement strand
ATTACAGGGAGCCATTTTCATTTTGAAAACCAATCCGGCAAAGTATTCACTTTTGTAGGCAAAAATTCAACAGTAGATCCAAAAACAATAAAAGAAATAATAGAATTACTAAAAAGAGAAGGAAAATTCATTGCGGAAGCATAATTTAAAATAAATTTAATCAATACAATACTCTTCCCATGATTTTGTAATTAAATCATTTTCTTTTATTTTTTTAGCTTCCTTCACCCAGCAATCCTTTGACTTAATTTTCATTTCAAAACAAGAAGAACAATTCTTGCAATATGCTTCGATAACCGAGGAAAAATGTCTCCTTGAAGGAAATTCTTCGAAAGCATCAAAAGCAATCTCTTCTTCGTGTTTTAAGTATGTTTCATCAAAATTCAACTTTATTCTTGTCGGAATTAATTCTTTTTGCTTGCATTTAGGACATCTTTTTACGGTAAAATATTCTGCAAAAACCAACCCCTCTTTCTCGTCAAACTTTCTTGATTCGTTTGCAAAATTAACAACAGTAAAAAATATATCACTGTCATATTCGCTGTTACAATATGGATTAATCTGTCCGACACCTATAATTTCAAAACTTTCAATCGGAATTTCTCTCAACCCATAAGCTTGTATCTTTGTTTTTGGTATTAAAAAATCTAACATAAAATTATAATACTATATTTTTACAAAAACGGATAGCTTCCCAAAAATTTAAAATTATTACATTCTTTTTTAATCTCATCAATTGCTAAAATCATATCGTTTAGTCCGCAATCAATATCAGCAAAAAAATTGTATTCACCAAAAACTTTTTTTGAAGGACGAGACTCTAAAAAAGATAAATTCAATTTATATTTATATAGTATTTGCAAAATTTTTAACAATGCACCGGGTTCATTTTTTGTATTAAATGCTATTGATGTCCTGTTTTTTTTACCCAAATTCAATTCTTTTTTTGATATTAAAACAAATCTTGTTTTATTTTCTTTTATATCTCCTATATTTTTATCCAAAACATTTAATTTCAAATCTTCAGCAATATTTAAAGAAGCTATAGCACAATACGTATTATCTTTTTCCAAAAGCATTTCTGCAGCCCTTGCAGTTGAATTTTCAGGTATCAAATCAATATTTTCATCAAAATTCTCCACAATATATCTTTGACATTGAGCCAAAGCCTGCGGATGAGAAATTATATGTTTTATTTCAGCTTTATCACAATATCTTGAAATCAAACAATGCTCTATTTTAATATCAATCTCAGCTACAATTTTAACATCAGATAAATATATATTATCTATTGTAGAGCGAACAATACCTTCAATTGAATTTTCAAACGGTAAAACACCTGCCTCGTACTTACCTTTATCAACTAAATCTACAATTTTAGGAATTGTTGAAATCGGTTTTAAAACGTATCCGTCACCAAAAATACCAAGAGCTTTATATGCCCCTATTTCACTATAAGTTCCCTTAGGACCCAAAAAAAGCAAATCAGGCACTACTTATACCTCTCCATATCTCTTGCAACATCTTTTTTCTTAATTGCATCTCTTTTATCATACAATTTTTTACCTTTAGCAAGAGCGATTTCCAATTTTACCCAACGACCAGAAAAATACATCTTTGTAGGAACAAGAGTATATTTTTCTTGTTTAATTTTATTTAAAATTTTAAGAATTTCTTTTTTATTTAAAAGAAGCTTTCTATCTCTTAAAGGCTCATGATTATTTATATTTCCAAATTCATAATGCGAAATATGACAATTAATCAATATCGCTTCTAAATTGTCGGTAATTTTTATATAACTGTCTTTTAAATTTGCCCCATTCCTTCTGATAGATTTAATTTCCGTTCCCAAAAGAGAAATACCCGCCTCAAATTTATCAAAAAGAGTATAATCAAAAAAAGCTTTTTTATTAGAAGAAATAAGTTTTTCAGTATTTTTCATATAATTAGTATACATTAAAAATTTATATTATGTTACAATCTCATTATGAAAAAGAAATTCAATATTGATTTAACGACGCAGAACAAACTCATTATTTCCGCTCTCGTTATCTCAACCGCCCTCATTATAGCAATTGCCTTTTGGGCAGTTAACAAAATAAAGATAGAATTAGATGAAAGTTACAGGAGCTTTGGCGAATTGCTCACCAAAACTCTTGCTATACAAAATTACGAAATCACGCAAAATGCCATTTCGCCCACAGCCCTGGGCTTCATAAAAGCTCATGTCAATTCTATTTTATCCTCTACAAACGACATATCATATATCACTTTCAAAAATAAAGCCGGAGATATAATATATTCTACCATTGAAACTTATGATAAAAGAGCACAAAAAGCAGATACAAATATTTCTTCTCCAATGCTTGATCAAAACGGAAAATTAGTCGGAGTTGTAGAAGTAGGTTTGTCTGCAGATTTAGCTAAAAATGTAACTTTAACAACAAAAAACTCTATGCTAACTGTCTTTAGTGCAGTATGGCTTGTATTTACGCTTGTAATTTTAGGCAATGCTTTTTTAATAAGACGAGAACTTACTCTTCTGCATCATGGTGTAAAAGAAATAGAACAAGGAAAATTTGGAACAGTTCTGGATTATAACCAAGCTTCAGGCGAAATAAAAGAATTGTTCGATGCCTTTAATGACATGTCAAAAAAATTACACAATTATGAAGAACAAAATATTGATCAACTGACAGTAGAGAGAAACAAATTGGAAGCTGTTTTAATGAGCATTGCAAATGGCGTAGTAGTATGCGATAACTACGATAAAATTTGTATGATGAACTCAGCCGCTCAGAAAATATTAAACGATAATCACAATGAAATTTTAAATACATCAATTCAAAATTATTGCGATTCAACCGGTGAACTGTGTTTTAAAGAAAAAATAACACAATTTAAAAACACCCCCTTAGATGTTATTGAAAAAAAACCTTTGGAATTTAATATAAATGTTGATAAACGCATCATAAAAGCAATAATTTCGCCAATGTATTCCAAAATGCATGACTATCTGGGCTACATTATAGTTTTAATAGACATAACAAAAGAAGCGGAAGTTGACAGATTAAAGGACGACTTCATATCAAATGTATCTCATGAATTAAGAACGCCCGTAACAATTTTAAGCTCTTATGCAGACACTCTCTACAACTACGGAAATCAATTTAATTACGATGAGCAAAAAGAATTTATAGGAACAATAAACCAAGAAATTATTCGCTTAAACAAAATGGTAAATGACATTTTAGACTTTTCAAAATTACAATCAGACACAGAACTTGAAAAAGAAAAACAAGACATTACTAAAACAATTGAAAAAATCACACAAAGTCATAAAATTCTGGCAGATGAAAAAAATATTTCAATTTCTTTCATAAAAGAAGATAATCTACCATTATTAACATATAACTCTCAAAGCATAGAAAGAGTTTTAAGCAATCTTTTAACCAATGCAATTAAATATTCGCCCGTAAATTCAAGAGTTAAAGTAAGAGCTGAAATTGCACGCGATCCGAAATATTTGGAAGTAACAATTGAAGATAACGGAATAGGAATTTCGCCCGAACATCAAAAAATGATATTTGAAAGATTTTATAGAATTGAAAATCAAGTCCATACAATAAAAGGCACGGGGCTTGGACTACATTTGGTTAAAATAGCAATTGAAAAACACCACCAGGGAAAAGTTTTTGTCAAATCAAAACTAAACGAAGGTTCAACCTTCGGTTTTTGGCTTCCTATTGATGAAGCCGACATTAAAGATAGTACACCCAAAAATACAATAAATATCAATGAAGAAAACTACGAAGAATATAAAATTGAAAAAATTGAAGATTATACAAAAAAATCCGAACTGGATAACAAAATTGTAGGCAATATCCAAAATCAAAAAAATGAAAATGAACAAAAAGCACCCTTAATGTTTGATGAAATAAAAAATGAAAATATTGAAAGATTAATGAAAGATAATCCTATTAAAAAGACTGAGGATTTGCATCAACAAGTAATTGAACAGAAAAAAGAAGATGAATGGGAAATAACTTTCGAAGTCAGAGACAACTAAAAACTATTTTCATCTAAAACAGTTATCATTACATCTTGAGGATAAACTTCATTAATTAATTCATTGGTTGCATCTAAAATACAAAATGCTATTTGTTTTTTATAATCCAAAGGCAACTCAAGATCTTCATAGGAAACTTTAAGCTCAATAACATCCTTATATGCTATAGAAGATTTTTTAGCGGAGACTTGATTCCACAAATTATATTCTCCGGCTTTATTCAAAAATATTCTTGAAATATATTTAGAATTAAATACAAATCTTAATTCATGCGAAAATTGGTTTCTGATAATAGGATAGATATTGTCGTTTTTGTTAACGAGACGTATTGATGAAAAATTGCTGCTATATTCATTTATAAAATATATAGCTATTTGATTTTCTATATTTTCAATAAACATTTTCATGGAATTTTTATTTAATTCAAAACGAAAATAAATAAATTCCTTGTCGTATCCAAAATGTATATTTTTTACCAATCTTGAAATATTTGAAGTAGGACCATCGGGAATGAAAATATAACCTGCATTCTCCCATTCTTTTAAAATGTCATCCTTGTCACAAACAAGGCTGGGTGAAATTAAAGAAACAGGATTTCTTAAAGGCTTTGTAGTTACTACACTTAAAGGTAAAGTCAAATACTCGGGCACATCTATACCCAAAAACTCATACACATTTATAAGGTGAGACCTGAATAAAAAATCAAAAATATAATCGCTTTTTGATTCATTCGGTTCACCATACCACCAATACCAATCACTGCCTTCACAAATTAAAATCTCTCTATATGCTTTTTCCAGTTTATCAAGTATTTCTTTTTTATCTTGGACATTATCAATATTTTGCAATTTTTGATTTTTATAATTTTCAAAATCTTTTTTCACACTGGATAAATATAGCCAAGCAACATTTTTAACGGGTTCTCCCGCCCATAAATCGAAATTTCTGTTTATCCATGAGCCTGATTCAATATTGTTCAATACTTCGGATTTAACCGACTCGGTTTCAAGAAAATCACTTACTAATACTGTTGATAAACTTTCATCCTCATCAATCAAACGATAAAGTGTATTTAAAAATTCATTACCGTCGTTTTGATATGTTTCCCAACAATTCTCGCCATCCAAAGCGATAGTTATTATATGATTATCTCTGGGTGAATTTTGTAATTTAGATTGAATTGTTTTTATTTTTTCATACATATCATTAGCTGCAAGCTTAGAATCATAGCTTCCGTAACCAAAATTTAAAAGATTGGCGAAGAAAGAATCCGCAAAAAGCATATTTAAAGAATTGCAGGATTTTAATTTATAATTAACATTCAAATCAAAAGGATTTTCCAAATTTCCTTCAAAATCCCTGATGAATTCTTTTCCTGTCGTTTTAGATAAAATTCCTTCATCCAATACAGTCCACAAAAAGCCTTCATCATTAAGCATACTAAGTGTATCGTTTGAAACGCATTGTTCAGAAAGCCACATTCCTCTGGGTTTTCTTTGAAAATATTTTTCATACTTTTCTACGGCTCTTCTAATTTGTTCTTTAGCATCCTGCGTACCGTCAAAATCTTTTGGCAGATTTTCTTTATTTCTGACTTCATCATTATTTAAATTAATCAAAAGAGGCAAAATTGAATGATAGCAAGGACTTACCGAAACTTCAATTTTTCCTTTGTCTTGATATTTCTTATATTCTTCCAATATTCTTCTGATAATATCAAGCTGAATAACATAAAGCTTTTTTCTATCTTCAAGAGTATAATTTTTTTCTTTTGAAAATAATTCATCCAATTCAGGATATTCCATTTTAAAAGATTCATCAATCCAAAGCAATGTAAAAATTGCCATTACATCAGAATATTCTTGAGGCGAAAACATATCTACATTAAGCTTCAAAGCATTTGCACGCCTGTTATATAACTCTGTATAATATGATTTTTTTAAAACCATATTTTTATAATTTAAGTCAAAATAATTATTTAAAATATAAACCTTATCTTCAATGCTTAAATCATCTTCCTTTTTAAGCAAAAGTCTTAAATGCAAATCTTTTGCACCTCTGGAATATTCATCTAAAGAATCCAATAAAATAGGTGAAAAATTAAAATTTAATTTTAAATTTTTAAACCCGTCTATTTTTTTTAACATATCGAGATAATCCTTGGAAGCGTGAAGTCGAACCCAAGGAAGCAAAAAATCACTATCGGGTTTCTGTTGATAATTAGGCTGATGAAAATGCCAAATAAAAGCTATATTAATCTTTTTCATAGTTTATTTAATTATATCGTTAGTCTTATATTATTGCAAATTAAGCAAAAGCGCTCATTTACACATTATTTATTCCAAACAATAATAAATATCTTTTCTATATATAAAACACAAAAAAATAAAAAATTGCTAAAAAATTATATTATTTTACCATTTTCTATCTTTATTATATCAACATTTTTCAAAAAATTTTCATCAAAAGCAAGTGTATCAACGCTTGTGATTATCATTTGAACATCATCTTCTATTGCATTTAAAAGATAATTTTGTCTGACATTATCCAGCTCCGCCAATACATCATCCAACAACAACAACGGTGTCTCACCTGTTTTTTCTCTAATTATCTGTAATTCAGCAAGTTTTAATGATAAAACTATTGTTCTTTGTTGACCTTGAGAAGCATATTTTTTTGAATCAACGTCATTTATATAAAAATCCACATCATCCCTGTGTGCACCTATTAAGCATTGTTCACGTCTTATTTCTTCATCTTTTATTTCGTTTAGCTTTTTAAGTATCAATTCATTCAAATCGCCTATTGATAAAAATTCATCGCAAACACTCCGATACTTAACCGATAAATTTTCATCCGGAGCAAGAAAATTATGTTTATTTTTTGCAATACGTTCGAGCTCTCTTAAATACTTCATTCTAAGATATATAACATTTGCGCTTGCAATGGACAATTGTTCGTTAAATACTTCCAGCATAGCAGAATTAAAATTATGTTGTGCTAAAAAATTTGCCTTTTGCAAACGTATCTTATTAAACTTTGAAAGTTTTTCATAATATAAAGGATAAACTTGATAAATTGCCATATCCAGCCATTTACGCCTATTTTGCGGCTCTCCTCTTAATAAAAGCAAATCTGAAACACTAAAATTAACACTTGAAAGCACTCTTAAAAAATCTGCCGATTTAGTTTTTTTAAGTCCGTTTACTTTTAAAATTTTATTTTTTGGAGGATTTAAAATTACTTCAAGTTCAAGCTCCAATCCGTTTTTTTCTACTAAACCAAATATACTGGCGGTTTCTTTATTAAAAGTAATTAATTCCGAATCCTTTTTAATTCTGTTTGAATCAAGCGCGCACAAATAATAGACAGATTCAAGAATATTTGTTTTTCCTTGGGCGTTTTTACCTATTATTAAAGTTTTATTATTTAAAAAATTATATTTAAAATTTTCATAATTTCTATAATTTTTTAAAACGAGACTCTTTAATTTCATATTCTTATAGTATAATAAAAATGCAAATTTTAACCACAATATAATAAACTTGAGGTGAAAAATGTACGATTTTATAACAATTGGTTCGGCTACACAAGATGTTTTTGTTCAATCAGATGTGGCAAGCATAGTTTCAGTCAGTCAAATAGCTAAAAAAAGCGAATTTATGTCTTTTCCTTACGGAGCAAAGACGGAAATTGCTGATTTTTCAAAAAATCTTGGCGGCGGAGCAGTAAACACCGCCACAAACTTTGCAAATTTGGGTTGTAAAACTTCTACTATAATAAAGCTTGGAAATGATGAATTAAATAACATAATTAAACTAAAACTGGCAAAATCCGGAATTGATATTATGAATATTATTGATTCAAGCAAATATTTAACCGGATTTTCAATTGTACTTGTAAGTTTTCAAGGCGACAGAACCGTTTTAGCCCACAGAGGGGCAAATGCTCACGTGCACGAAAAAGAAGTTAATTTTGACGCCATCAAAAACTCTCGTTGGGTATATGTTTCACCGCTTTCAGGAGACAGCAATAAAATTCTTGATAAAATTGCAAAATTCTGTGAAGAAAATAAAATAAATCTTGCTATAAACGCAGGTACTACAGCCCTTAAAAAAGGGGCAAAATATTTTTCTAAAATTCTCAAAACAGCTCAAATAGTTGTAATGAACAAAGAAGAAGCAACTCTTGTTACTAAAATTCAAGTCAGACCCGACACAAAAGAAGTTAAATTTTCAAAAGAAAATATTCACCCCGATATAGTATCTATGCTAAAAGCTTTAAGAGCAGACACAAAAACAATTGTTGCAATCACAGACGGCAAAAACGGCGTATATTGCTATGACGGCAAAAAAATATATATCTGTCCTATTTTTCCTGCTGTCGTAGTTTCAACACTCGGAGCCGGAGATGCTTTTTCATCAACTTTCTGCGCTTCAATGGATAAATTCAATTGGGACATTGAAAAATCTTTAAAATATGCTTCCGTTAATTCAGCTTCCGTATGTACTAATTTTGGCGCTC
This sequence comes from Candidatus Gastranaerophilales bacterium, assembly GCA_944325655.1. Taxonomy (GTDB): domain Bacteria; phylum Cyanobacteriota; class Vampirovibrionia; order Gastranaerophilales; family Gastranaerophilaceae; genus RUG14156. Next base: position 5,962 of record CALVAW010000036.1, on the reverse strand, counting down.
AAGAAGGTTTTTTAACTTTTGATGAAATTGAAGAAAAATTAAAACAAGAGCCGGATTTCAAGGTTAAAACAATATGCGTCTAGATAAATTTTTAAAAGTTTCAAGATTAATCAAAAGAAGAACAGTTGCAAATGAAGTTTGCGACTCGGCTAAAGTTTTTGTAAATAATAATCCTGCAAAACCTTCAAAACAAATAAAAATTAACGATATTATTTCAATTGAATATAAAAATATGACAAAATCCTTCAGGGTACTAAGCGTCCCCGAAGGAAATGTATCAATTAATCTTGCTTCAAATTTATATGAAGAGATTATCTAGTTGCCGTTAATCTTTGTAAATGTTCCCAAAGCTCTGCAGCAATCTTTTTTTGCATTGTTGTGGTGCCTCTGCTTACTTCTGAATATTTTGAATAAATATCTTTTACCAAAACACTCTTTTGGGCATCTTCACCAATGAACTTTGCAAAATCTTTTGCAGTAGTTGCCTCAGGAAGTTTAAAAGCGTTCAAAATGCTTCTTTTTGCAGCTTTAGCAACGCTACCACGTGAAGCGAACGCATCGGGAAATTCTTGAACAATTTGTTTAGCTATAAGACCGGTACTAATTTTTCCTTTTTGATTTACAAAATTAGGATAAACCTTCACTATAGAAGGAACTGTTGCGGCTTGTTTTTTGATTGCTCTTGCAAGGGTTGCTTTACTTGCGTTGATAAATTTGACTGACATAATTGCTCCTTAATTTTATTAGTAATTTTATAAAACTAATAAATTAAATAAATTGCTAAAATTTTTTACAAATGTTAACACATGATAAAATTATATTTAAAAAATTTTTAACCTAAAATCATAATTGCAATAAAGTTTTAAGAATGTTAAAATCATTGTTAATAAAATAAGTGAGAGGTTTTATGAAATACAATTTTGGTGTTGTTAAAGAATTAAAAGAAGGTGAAACAAGGGTTGCAATAACACCCGATGTTGTTGCAATGCTATGTTCAGACGGACTAAGTGTAATAATCGAATCAGAAGCCGGTGAAAAAAGCGGTTTTTCAGATGATGAATATATTAAAAACGGTGCAACCATTGTAAAAGAAGCCAAGGAAGTATGGGAAAATTCCAAAATAATAGTCAAAGTAAAAGAACCGCAAAAATGCGAATTCCAATATTTCAGACCGGATTTAGCAATTTTTTCATATTTACATTTGGCTGTAGAAAAAGATTTAACAAAAGAGCTTTTAAAGAAAAAAGTTACAACTATTGCCTCTGAATCGGTTGAAACGATTGACGGTCAGTTACCTCTTTTGACTCCAATGTCGGAAGTAGCAGGAAGACTTGCCGTTCAAATCGGAGCAAACCTGCTTGAAGTACATAACGGCGGCTCAGGCGTTTTATTGTCAGGAGTTCCCGGAGTTCAACCCGGAAAAGTTATTATCATAGGAGCAGGAGTAGTCGGATTTAATGCCGCTCAAACCGCAATAGGCATGGGGGCAGATGTTTCAATTTTCGACATAAACCCCAAAAAACTTGTTCAAATAGACGGAATTTACGGCACTTCAATCAAAACCCATTATTGTAATCCTGCTAAGATTGAACAAGAAGTACCAAAAGCAGATCTTTTAATAACTTCTGTTCTTATCCATTCTCAAGTTGCACCAAAAATTGTACCGGAAAGTGTTGTTAAACAAATGAAAAAAGGCTCTGTTATAGTTGATGTAGCAATAGACCAAGGCGGAAATGTAGGAACTATAGATAAAACAACAACACATCAAAACCCGACATACGAAAAATTCGGAGTTTTGCATTGTGCTATACCAAACATTCCTTCGGCAGTACCCAGAACAGCATCTTATGCATATTCATACGCAATGTACCCGTACTTAAAAGAACTGGGAGAACAAGGAATAATTGAAGCAATAAAAGACAAACAAGAACTCTCAAACGGTGTTAACACTTTCAACGGTGAAATTACAAATCAAGCCGTTGCTCAGTCACTCAACATGGATTACACTCAAATTGAGCTTCTGGTAGGTTTTAAACTAAAATGATAGAAAATTCAAAAAGAATTGTTTTTAAATTCGGAACAAATATTTTAAGAAATGAAGACGGAGATATTTCACTGTCTCATCTGTATTCTTTTATAGAAGATATTTCTCATCTGTACAAAGAAGGCAGAGAAATTCTTATTGTAACCTCAGGAGCAGTAGGGCTTGGTGCTAAAAAATTAAAAATAAATACATCCTCTACAACTCTAAAACAAGCCGCTGCGAGTGTGGGACAGCCGATGTTAATGGGAATATGGCAAGATGGCTTTGAAAAATACGGTATAACTACAGCACAAATTCTTCTTACCGAGGAAGATTTTTCAAACCGCAAAAAATACTTATCTTTAAGGTTAACTTTATATAAACTTCTGGAAAACAAAGTAATTCCCATAATTAATCAAAATGATGCCGTTTCTCCGTCAGAACTTGAACAAGTAAGCTTTTCGGATAACGATAAACTCTCGGCGCTTGTTGCTTCAAAACTTGATGCCGATTTACTTGTTATGGTATCTGATATTGACGGTTTATTTGACAAAAACCCTAAAGAATATAAGGATGCAAAATTGATTTCAAAAGTTGAAAAAATAACACCATCCATCGAAAAATTAGCCTCGGGGGCTTCCGCCGGCGGCAGAGGCGGTATGATTACAAAACTGACCGGCGCAAAAGTTGTAACCTCAAGCGGCTTATATGCTAAAATAGTAAACGGAACGGTAGCCGGCATAATCAGAAAGGTTTTTGATGACAACATCGGAACGACCTTCCTTCCTTCTCAAAATTTATCTCATAAAAAACGCTGGATAGCTTATGCAACAAATATTATGGGCAAAGTTACAGTTAATGACGGAGCTAAAAAAGCAATAACTGAAAACCGGAAAAGTCTTTTGTCTGTCGGGATAGAAAAAGTTGAAGGAAAGTTCAAAAGAGGAGAAATAATCTCCATCGTCGATTGCAAAGGAATGGAATTTGCAAGAGGCGTATCTTGCTATGATTCATCGGATATCAAAAAAATACAAGGAAAACACTCGGATAAAATTATAGAAATTTTAGGATATAAATATGATGATGATGTTGTGATTAAAGATAATTTAGTCTTAATTTAAGGATTATTTATGAAAAATAATATACTTGAAATTGCAAAAAACGCTAAAAATGCCTTCTTAACAACTATGAACCTTGATATTTCTGTCAAAAATGAGGCATTGAAAAAAATTGCAAAAAATCTTGAAAAAAATAAAAATAAAATATTTGAAGCCAATAATCTCGATTTAAAAGAAGCTGAAATTCTTCTTAAAAACAACAAAATCAATACATCTACATATAACAGACTTAAGCTCGACGAAAATAAATTCAAAGACATGATAAAAGGCATATATGATTTAATTGAGCTTGATGATCCCGTTAATCAAATTATTTGGCAAAAAGAGCTTGATTCCGACTTAATTTTGAAAAAAATTTCAACCCCGATAGGTCTTATTGGTGTTATTTTTGAAGCAAGACCCGATTGCCTGGTGCAAATTTCATCTCTTGTCATTAAATCAGGAAATTGTGCAATATTAAAAGGCGGAAGTGAAAGCATTAATACAAATAAAACTATTTTTGAGTTTATAGAAACCGCCCTTAATAACACTGAAGGATTTGAAAAAAATGTTTTAAACCTCATTTTTTCAAGAGATGACGTAAAAAAAATGCTTGAAGCGGATGAATATATAAATTTAATAATTCCAAGAGGCTCAAATGCTCTTGTTAAGTATATAAAAGAAAACACAAAAATTCCGGTTTTAGGACATGCTTCAGGAATATGTCATATTTTTGTTGATGAAAGTGCCGATTTTGAAAATACAACAAAAATAATAATTGATGCTAAAACTCAATATCCAAGCGCTTGTAATGCAGTTGAAACTTTACTTATACACAAAAATTATCCTTATTTCGATGAGCTTAAAAAAACTCTCAAAAATAAAGAAATAAAACTAATTGAAAATCCTGAAAATTATTCAACCGAATATGGTGATAAAATCTTATCAGTCAAAATAGTTAATAATATTGAAGAAGCAATAAAACATATAAACAAATACGGCTCAGGTCATACTGATTCAATATTAAGCAAAGACGATAAAAATATAGAAAAATTTATGAAATATATAGATTCATCCTCTGTTTTTGCTAATTGTTCAACAAGATTTTCAGACGGATTCAGGTACGGCTTTGGAGCAGAAGTCGGAATTTCAACAAATAAAACCCATGCAAGGGGACCTGTCGGTCTTGAAGGCTTAACCATTTATAAATATGAGCTTTTCGGCAAAAATAATATAGTAAATGATTACACATCAGGTAAAAAAACCTTCAAACATAAGTTCATTTAATTTTTGTTTGGTGTAAAATAAAAATCAACCGTTTGAAAAGAAAAATAAAATGGATAAAAAAGAACTTATAGAAAAAATTAATAAAATAAAAAAACAAAAAAATGCAATCATTTTAGCGCATTGTTATCAAAATATTGAAATAGATTTTGTTGCGGATTTTGTTGGCGATTCTTTAGGTTTATCTCAACTTGCGGCTAAAACCGATGCAGATAAGATTATTTTTGCCGGTGTCTATTTTATGGCAGAAACGGCAAAAATATTAAACCCCGCTAAAAAAGTATATCTGCCTAATATTTCAGGATGCGACATGGCAGATATGATAAACCTTAAGCAAATAAAAGAATTCAAAGCTAAAAACCCAGACACTCCGGTAGTTTGCTATATAAATTCAACCGCAGCCGTTAAATCGGAATGCGACATTTGCGCCACAAGCTCAAATGCAATCGAAGTTGTAAAGTCTTTAAATACCGATAAAGTTCTTTTTGTACCGGATAAATATCTTGCAAAATGGGTAGAAAAAAATCTTCCCGATGTCCAAATTACAGCTTATCAAGGCTATTGCCCCACACATTACAAAATAAACGCCGATGATATTCTAAACAAAAAAGCTGAAAACAAAGAAGCAATAGTCTTATCTCATCCCGAATGCAAGGATGAAGTAATTGAAATATCTGATTTTGTGGGCTCTACAACACAAATGATGAAATATTGCAAAGAAAGCAAAAATAAAGAATTTATAGTCGCAACAGAATTTGGCGTAGTTCAAAGACTACAAAGAGATTACCCCAATAAAAAAATAATTCCGATTTCAAATGAAATTTATTGCCCTTCAATGAAAGAAAATACTCTTGAAGACATTTTATACACTCTTGAAAATGAAAATAACGAAGTAAAAGTTGATGAAAATATTGCAAAAAAAGCAGTTAATTGTATTGATAGAATGTTAAAAATATAAATTTAAAGTATTTTTTAAAAAAAGTCCTTAAAATATATTTTTAAGGACAAACCAAAACACAAAAATAATATGAAAAATTTATATATTGCCCCATTCAATTTTTACATATCCGGGGGCACCTTTTCCGCCATTATATCCGCTTCCGCCGCCACCGCCGCCGCAGCCTCCGTAGCTTGTTGCGCTTCCGCCTGTTCCGCTTGAACCTGAGCCTGCAGAGCAATAATTAGCACCGTCTATTGTTGTTTTTCCGCCTGTAGTCCCTGTTGTAGATGAAGAAGCAGAACTTCCCGCCGTTGAAAAACCGCTCATAGATATTGCTGTATCATTTTTACCGTTTGATACCCTTGCAGCACCTACTGCAGATCCTGCCGCTATTCCGCCGCCACCGCCTGCTGTTGAAGTTTGAAGTAAAATTGCGCCGGAACTATTTTTAATCATGCTTTGACCGCCTCTTGAACCGTTAGTTGAATTAATAAAATCACCTGATGAATTATAACCATTACTTGCACTACCACCATTCCCTCCTGCGCCTACAATAATAGTTAAATTACCTGTTGTACTTATTTTTTGTTTCGGAACAACTGCCCCTGCAGCTCCTCC
>CALVAW010000035.1 GCA_944325655.1 Candidatus Gastranaerophilales bacterium | reverse complement strand
AAAACTTCAAAGTTTATTGGAAATAGCATTTATATTATTTTATACCCAAACATATTCATTCATTACGGGCTGCATACCTTTGTTTTTCAGTGTATTATATATTTCTTCAACGCTTCTTGAGTCTGCAATTTCAAATTGATTATCGCCTTCTTTTTTATTTGCGTGTTCGCCAATTCCCGTTGAAACACCTGCTGAAATTTTTGTAGCGGCAATTTTAACGGCATTATCTCGAAATTCTGCTCTTTCTCTTGTGGAGATTGTCATATTAATGTAGGGAAGAAAAACTCTATAAGCGCACATTATTTGTAAAAGTTCCAATTCGCCTACTTCTGAAGAATTTATATTTAAGTCTGCAATTGTCGGTCTTAGTCTCGGAACAGAAATTGCATATTCTCTTTCCGGATATTTTTTTTGAAGATAATATATATGCAGAGCTGTTGCAAGAGTATCTTTTTTATAGTCCCCAAGCCCGAGTAAGGCTCCGAAACCCACGCCTCTCATTCCTGCAATAAGTGCTCTTTGTTGCGAATTTAACCTGTAAGGATAAATTCTTTTGCATCCTTTTAAATGTTTATCTTTATATATTTCTTTGTCATAAGTTTCCTGAAAAACCGTTATATAGTCTGCTCCGCAGCTGTGTAAATATTCATATTCTTTGATATTAAGAGGATAGATTTCAAGTCCTGTGTTTTTAAAATATTTTTTTGAAATTTTTATAGCATCAGCTATGTAATTAACGTCTGACATTTTTCTTGATTCGCCGGTTAAAATAAGGATTTCTTCAAGTCCTGTTTTTTTTATTGCAATAAGTTCTTTTTCTATTTCTTCTAAGTTCAGTTTTGCTCTTTTTATATTGTTTTTACAGTTAAATCCGCAATATATACAGTAATTTTCGCAGTAATTTGATATGTAGAGAGGTGTAAAGAAATAAACATTTTTTCCAAAAAATCTTTCTCTTTCTTTTTTTGCTCTTAAAGCAATTTCTTCAATGAAATCTTTTGCTGCAGGTGATATAAGCGCACAAAAATCTTCAATAGTACAGGATTCATTTTTTATTGCCTGTTTGACGTCGTTTTTTGTGTATTTTTCAAAATTCGTCTTGTCTAAAATATTTTTAATTTTTTGTTCTATATCACTTTGGATTATATCCATATCCGGATAGTATTTTTCTATATCTGACATAAATTACCTCAAAAAACCGGTAAGCGGGCTTGATGCTTGAGCGGATTCGCTAATTGAGCCGCACTTTGCAAGATAAGCCAGTCTTCCTGCTTCAATAGCCAATTTAAAAGCTTTGGACATATTTTGTATATTTTCTGCGGTTGCAATTGCTGTATTTGCCATTATTGCGGTTGCGCCCATTTCCATTGCTTCCGCAGCTTGACTGGGTCTTCCGATTCCGGCATCTACTATTACCGGTAAATCAATTTCATCTATTAATATTTTTATAAATTCTTTTGTTATAAGTCCTTTATTTGTGCCTATCGGAGCAGCCAGAGGCATAATACAAGCGGCGCCTGCATTTTGCATATCTCTTGCTGTGCTTAAATCAGGATACATGTATGGCATTGGAATAAAACCTTTATTAGCAAGTTTTTCCACCGCCAGAGCGGTTTCGTAATTGTCAGGAAGAAGATATTTTGTATCTTTAATTACTTCAATTTTAATCATATCCGCACCGGAAAGTTCTCTTGCAATGAGTGCAATTCTTAACGCTTCATCGGAATTTCTTGCGCCTGATGTATTTGGAAGAATTTTTACATCTTTTGGAATGTAATTTAAAATATTGTCTGTCTCTGTATTAATTCTTCTTAATGCCATTGTTATAATTTGCGCTTGAGCATTTTCAATTGCGGATTTAATTAATTCAAGGTTGAATTTGCCGGAACCTAAAATAAATCTTGATGTAAATTCATACTTACCTATTTTATACGTGTCGTTCATATTTACCTCAATAAAAAATGCAAACAAAGCAGTTCGTACCCAAGGTGGTGCGCCCCTTCATTTGCATTTTAAATAACAAAATCTGTGTATAATATAAATTAAATTAATATCTTTGTCAATGAAGATGTTTTGTAGTATGCTTTCTTTATCGGGAGATTGTGCAAATGGGTTGTTTAAAAAGTTTAATAAAAAAAATAATAATTATTGCAATAATAGTTGCATTTTTTGCCTTCGGAGGGTTTGCATTTGTTAAAAAGAAAGTAAATGATTACCAAAATCCGCCAAGGAATGAATTTGTTAAATCGGAAAAAGATTATGGTGATTTTTCTTATGTTTCAAGTGATTATCAATTAACTAGAAGCTTTAATTTATTCGGATATAAAAAAATTAATGCAAAATATATTCCGACAGGACAAAAAATTACGATTTTTGATTTGAAAGATACAAAAAAAATTTCACCCGAGGATTTTGCTTCTGACGAGATAAATAAGATTATATTTGATATTTTAAATAAAACTAAAGATTCAATTATTACATTTGAAGATTTTAAAATAGTTCAAAAAGGTGTGTATGTTTCAAAAGGACAAAAAGTTCCTTATGTTAAATTTTGCGCAAAAGTAAAAAATGTTCCTTTTAAAAATGTTGTCGGAATTGTCGGCGCTTATAAAACAAAAAATGAAAAAGCTAAAGATTATTCCACAAAATTAATTCTTACAATAGTTGATACAAAGGCATTCAATCCTGTTATTGTTAGTAATTTTATTAGGGCGGTAAGGTTTTAGTGAGAATATCCGTAATTTTAACGACTTATAATCTTGAAAATATTATCTCCGAAACTTTGAATAGTTTAATCGGGCAAAGCTTTTCTGATTTTGAAATTATTGTTGTTGATGACGGGTCTTCTGATTCTACCGTTAAAATTATTGAAAAATATGCTCAAAGATTTGAATTTATTAAACCCCATTTTTTAAAACATTTGGGTTGTGCGAATTGCAGAATGGAAGGATATAAGTACGCAACCGGAAAGTATGTTATTTTTCTTGATGGAGATGATGTTTTTGATTGCGATTTCTTATTAAAAATGTATAAAAAAATTGAAGAAGAAAATGCAGATATATGTATATGTAACAGCAAAGAGTTCGAAGGAAGCATAAAAAACATTAAAAAAACTCATTTTAATTCGGATTATCCAATCGGCTGGGCCTGGGATAAATTAATCAGAAAAAGTTTAATTGACAAATGGGATCTGAAATTTTCAAATTTATCTTCTTCAAATGACTTGGTTTTTGTTTATAGCGCATTGTTTTTATCAAAAAAAACAGTTAAAATTCCCGATTGTCTTGTCTATAGAAGAATAAGAGAAAATTCTGCTTCTTATTTAAGGGATGAAAAAAATGCATTTATTGCATTGTGTGAATTAAAACAAAAATTGTGTGAATTAGATAAATTTGAAGAATTTAAAGATGATTTTCAAAGTATCGCAATAAGGCTTATTTTTTGGTTATTTAATTCTGCCAAAAATCGGGAAAAAAGAAAATCGGTATTGGAATATATAAGATACTATGAAAATTTATTAAATATTTCAAACATAAAAAATAATAAGTATAAAAACTATTATGAATTTTATATTATTGCACTGAAGTCCAGAAGCGAAATTGATTTTTACATTAATTATTTGGTTAAAAATCTTTTTAAACTTTCTTATTTTAAAAAATAAAAATTTTTTATTATAAAATTTGTATATGGAAAAAATTAATTCTTTTAACATTTTTAAAGCTTTTTTTAAAATCGGATTAATTCTGCTCGGAGGCGGTTATGTAATAATTCCGATTATGAAACAGGAATTGTTGGAAAAGAGGCATTGGTTAGAAGATGATGAGGTTTGCGATTATTATTGCGTAAGTCAATGTTTGCCGGGAATTATCGCTGTTAATATGTCAATTTTAGTGGGGTATAAGCTTCGAAAATTCAAAGGCATGCTGGCAGCGGTTTTTGGTATGGGGCTTTCTCCTTTTGTTTCTATTGTTATAGTTGCAAATTTGCTTTCAAAAATTATGAGCATTTCATTTATTGACGGCTTATTTTGGGGAGTTAATTTATCTGTTATAGTATTAATTTATTTGACGTTAAAAGAAATGTGGTTAAAAAGCATAGTAGATATATTTAGCTTTTTTTGGTTTATGTTGATTTTGCTTTTAACGGTTTTTAAAGTAAGTCCTGTGGTTTTAATCCTTGTTTCTATTGCATTAGGGTTATTTTTGGAAAAAGTAAAGAGGATAAAAAATGTTTAATACTTATTTACTTTTATTTTTTGAATTTTTTAAGATAGGGCTTTTTACTTTTGGCGGCGGATATGCGTCTTTACCTTTTTTATATCATATTTGCGATATGTATAATTGGTTTTCGCACGAGGAGTTGACTCAACTTATTGCTATTTCAGGTATTACGCCCGGCCCGATTGGTCTTAATATGGCAACTTTTGCAGGGTTTCAAACCCTTGGTTTAAAAGGCGCATTGATATCCAGCATAGCTTTAATTATTCCTATGATGATAATTACAAGCCAAGTTTTTAGATTATATAAAAAGTTTTCCGAAAACAGTTACGTTAAATCAGTTTTATATGTTCTTCGACCGACATCTTGCGCTTTGATTTTGGGGGTGGGTATTAAATTATTCTATAATTTAGTTTTATTAAATAAATTGTCTTTTAATTGTATTGACTATAAGGCTTTATTTTTAGTTCTTTTTCTTTTTGTTTTAACTTTTAAGTTAAAAAGAGATCCTATTATTTATATGGCTATTGCAGGGGCTTTTGGTATATTGTTTCAATTTGTAAAGATTTTATAAATACAGGCAATTATATACTAATTATATACTTTATATTTATAGAGGTGATAATTATGAAAAAAGAAATTAAAAATTTAAAAGCTTTAAATGAAATTAAATTTGATTTTACATTTTCACAAATGAACGGCAACGGCATTAATGTAAATTTAGATAAAAATGTTGATTATGCTAAATATCTAAATGATTTACAGTTTTAGACTATATTGTTGAGCATGCCGAAAAGCCTTTTTTGATAATTGTTTTCGGTTTGTCAATAAAATAAATCAATATTAAGTTTGTAAAGTCGAGTTTTAGTGTAATTTCGCTCTATATTAGCCTTTGTAAAACTTTTTTAACATAGTTTTGCTTGCATTGATTAAGTGATGATTTAAAATTAAGAAATAGTCAAGGAGCTTTAAAATACGTTTGAAAGGAGTGGTGGCTAAATATAATAGCGGAATGGTTAAAAGATTGTTAATTTAAAAAAAGTTATATTTAAGGTTTACTACTAGATTTGGGACGATCCGTCATAAAAATGGCGGATTTAATTTTTGTTTGTTGCAAAAATTTTTTTATACGGTTTTAATTAATTAAGATATTATTTTTTTAGCTTTTTAAAACGAATGGTATGATATGCTGATTCAAAAATATAATTTTGATGTAAAAAATATTCCTATTATTTCTGATTATGAAATTGAAATAGATTTTGATAAAAAGACTTTAATAGTTGAAAAATTGTTAGAAGCTTACGAGCTTGCAAAGACAAATATTGAGTCAGGAAATATTACAGGCAGAGGATTTGGCGCAAATGTATGTACTTGCGGCAATGATTGGACTCTTGGTACGAATTTTAATAATACAAGAAACGAGATTTCCTCAATCTGTGCGGAAAGGTCTGCTATACTGGGTGCTTATAATAAAGCCTTGCAAAATTTTTCTAAATTATCCGATAGCGAAAAATTTAATTTCAAAATTAAATATATATGCATGTGTCAGTATATAGAATTTCAAAATATGAAAACCAGCGTTGTGCCTTGCGAGGATTGTTTATCCTGGCTAAATACAAATCGTTATTTTGATGATGACACTTTGATTTTTGCTTTTGAATTAGATAAAAATAATGTTTTATCATTAAAGGTTACTTCTTTGATTGACTTGCTTCCCTACAGGAATTTAATAACCTCGACAGATTTTTCAAAAAATAAAAAAATCGTATTTTCAAATAACGCTGAGAAAATTAAAAACAAAATCGGTTTATCCGAAATTTTTATCAGAGATATGTTGGAAAAAACCTATAATTGTTATTTGAATTCTAAGTTCTCTTCTATTTCAAATCAAAAAATCGCTTGTTCGGTTTTATCGAATGGGAAATTGTTTTTTGCAAATAAACTCGACTGGACAAGGAGATGGTTCCTTGATCCTCTTGAAGTTGCCGCAAAAGAAGCAATAGAACAAGGCAATGGTAACAATAAACTGGATGCTATATGCTATTTTGGTGATGAATTTTCAATAAATAATACTGCCAAATATTATGATGGTTTGGTTTCAATAACTGCAATAGGAAGAATAAGACAAAAATATGCAACCTGCGATACTGTCATTTTGTTGAATTTGAATGACAGTATTTTGGTTACAACTATAGGTGAATATCTTCCCAAGAAGTTTATTCAAGGGTATAAAATTTAATATTAATCTTCTTTTTCTTTTGTGTCGGAATTTAAGGACCATAGAAGCGCTGCAAGCCATCCGAAGAATGTCCATCCTAAAACCACCGTAAGTATTGTTATAGCTAATATATTATTATGCTTTCTTATATATGCAACTATGACGGGTATGAAATATATTGCAAGTGAAAGAAAAAGCCATGTTGCTAAAATTAACATAATAAAAAGAAGAATTAATAAATCTATATCAATCATTTTATCTGCCTTTCTTAATTTAGGGTTATATTATACATTAATTTTTAAAATGTATAAATACTTCTGTTAGTTAATTTCTCCTATCATTGTTTCAACAAGAAAACTCATGCCTCCGCTTGGTTTGTGGTATAGAGTGAAACATCTGATTTCGGATTCTCCTGTCTTGTTTTTTTCTGCAAGTTCCAAGCAACCTGCTTGATCTGTCTGTGCAGTATTATCAAAATCCATGGGGCATATTGACGGTGAAACACTTGCACATTCCTCGCATGTTCCGCTTGATGCACATTGAGAGTGTATTTTGAAGCCCATCTGGGCACATTGTTGCCTGCTATAATATCCGTTACCGCCATACGCTAAGCAATCCGCAGCTGCCGGGCTTTGCGAGGATGCAATTAAAGTAGCTTTTGTTTCTTCTCCTGTTGCTGCAGCTTTGTATAAGTCGTATGTGATGACATTGTCATCAATTACGAAATTTTTATTAACATTGGCTCCTGATGCGTCAAATTTTTGTTTGCAATATGGGCTTTTTCCGATGTCGTCACTTAAAGTTATTTTTTTACCTTCGTCATCATATACCGAATCATCGGAACAATTGACCGGATGAATAGTTCCGTCATATTTTGCTCCTTGGTATATTCTTAATGGAAATCTGTCTATCCAGAGTCTGTTTAATCCCTTTTCTCCATCTATATCTATTATTATATTTTTAAAACTGTATGCGCTTGTTACAAATGGTTTTTTCCAGGGGTTTGTTAAACCTTGCACAGTTACTTCATTGGGAAATCTTAAGTTGACATCTGATATAGTTGCAGTTTTAGCGCAGTTTGGTGTTTCCGATAATGAAAAAGTATCTGCTAATTCCAGACAAAAAGTATCATCATCGCTGTCGGGGTTTTGGTATGTAAGGTCTTTTGGGGTTGCATCCGGGTCTGATTGGTATTTTTCAGATACACTTAATGTTCCGGTTATGAGATTATTTATGGTTGCGTACGCAAAAAGTTTTGCTTTTTGGGTGTTGGGTTTAAAGGCTGTTGATAAAAATGTGGATATAATTATAATCACTCCCATTGCCATAAATAATTCAACAAGTGTCCAAGCGTTTAATTTTTTCATTTTTTATCCTTCCGTTATATATTATTTTATCTTTGATAGTTCTACAGCGCAAAGGTAATCGTAATAACAGGCTGTATTCCAATAATATCCTTTTGAATTGCAGTAGTTTCCGGCAATTAATTCGCCACCGAATGCGACACAGTCAGCTCTTAGAAAAGGTATATTTGCGTTTATTTTTTTTGTTTTTCCGTTTTTTCCGCCAATTTGAAGTATATCAAAACCAAAAGGCAAGTTATTTGCTAAAAAATTGATTTGGGTTTCATTTAAACATATTGGTGAATATTTTATTCCATAATATTTTTCGTCATCTTTGCTGCAATTAACAGGTGTTAAAATTCCGCCAAGTCTTCCTGTGGAATACATCCTGAGAGGAGTTCTATCTGTTCCTATTTTGTTTTCTCCTTTTGAACCGTTTATATCAATAAAAAAATCTTTAATTAAAGTGTTTTCATATTTGAGTGGTGCTTTTTCAAGTCCCCATATTTCTATATTTGTTTTGTCGATTTTAAAATTTTTTGAGTAGTCTTTGCTTGTGTTTATACAATTTGCTTTTTCTTTTGAAAGTTCTTTAGCTAATATTTCGCATATATTGTCGCTTTTGTCATCAAATAAGTATTTTTGTTTTCTGTATATGTTATTAATTTTCTCTTGAATAATTTGATAAGCTATATTGCTTTTTTTTATATAGTTTTTTTGTTTTGGATTGTATGCTTTAATTGCAAATAATATACCGCTTATAATAAGTATAATGCCGATTATTATAAGTATTATATTTACTATTTTATTTTTGTAATTTCTTTTAAGCACTCTTCATAGCTTTCAAAATGCATAAACGGTTTAAAATTTAATTTTTCGGGCGTTACATTTAGAGTTGTTTTATTTTTAATGGTTATTATTTTTATATTATTTTCTATACATGATAGCACGGCAGGAGAGCCTACCGCATCATACGGAACAATTAAATATTTAACGTCTGTATTTTTTATTTTGCCTTTATTTTTTTTGTGTATTTTTGGGGCTATATCTAATCCTTGTATAATGCAAGGTAAATATGTAGAGCTTATCATCTCTGAAGCTACTTTTGGATTTTCGATTTTTTCCGAGATGTCTACATCTTTAAAAGCAGGAGAGTGTGCTGAAGGAATTTTAAAGGTTTTGGTTATTAAGTGAGATATAATAGCTTCTACTCCTCCAATAGGATCAATACCTTTAGCATTTGAATAGTTTATATCTTCCGTATCTTCGTTAAAATAGCAAACTATTGCTATTGCTTCCGCTCCTTTTTTTATTAATTTTCTTGCGGCTTCAATTATTGTATCAGGGTTTTTCAAACATCCTGAAGAAATATTATTTTCGATAATGATTTTAACGCCTGTGGGTTCTTTTGTATATTCTATTTCTGAGATTTTCGCTCCTTGCACAAGTTTTAGTGAATTTATTGTATTTATGTGCACATTTAAAATGTTTTTTGGAATTTCGCAATCAAATATTATACCTATTTTGTTTCTTTTATTTTTTTTAAGAGGTGAGATTGAAATATCGCCCTTAAAGAAAATGTCAAAAAGATAGCCTTCAAGATACGCCATATTATTGTTAATTGCACTTAAAATTCCTCCGTTTACCGCATTGGGATTAACTATGCAGTAAAAATATTCGCTGAATTTTCTTGCAATATGACCGAAATCACCTGCATACCCTCCTTTGTCGGCTCCTATTCCTGTCGGAATTGAAAGAGCAATTATAGGTTTTTTCATTTTAATATCCTCTTGCAATTTTTAACATTAATGTATCAAGCACAATTTTATCCGATATATTTGCTTTTGATTGTTTTATTGCATTATTAACAAAATTTATATCATTCTTTATTTTAGTGCAAAGAAAAGTGTTGAAATAATTTTGTTTAATTAAATCTTTAAGAAATTCAAGAAATTGATTTAATACAATTTCAAGCGTTGAATTTTCTTTAATATATTTTTGAAGGTTGTCCGAAATATCTATTGCCTTGTAATAGTCAATTTTTGGATAATCTGATATATAAGAGTATATTTCTTTGTATGATAGGTTTTCTTTTTTTGAACTTAATTTAAAAGTGAGACATCTTGAAACAATTGTTTGTAAAATATCTTCTTTTGATTTTGTAAGAAAAATAAATGTGGTTTTTTGCGGAGGTTCTTCTATTGATTTTAAAAGCGCATTTGGGGTTGTCGGGTGAAAAGAGGAGTAGTTTAGAGGGTCTATGGAAAAGTTTATATTTGTGTCATAGCCTAATTCTCTAAAATTTTTAAGCTCGTCATCATTATAAATTTTTTCTTTTGAAGAAAAGAATATAAAAAATCTGTGATAATCGCTTGAAAGGCTTAATGCTCGTTCAATTTTTAAAGCTTGTTTAACTGATATTACGGTTTTTGTTTCGTCATCTTCTCCTTTAAAATGAATTTGCGAGACATTATTTATCGCAGGGTGCGAATATGATTTTATCCATTTGCAATTTATGCAGTTACAATTTTTTTTTCCATTATTCTCGCAATTTAAAATTCTTGCTAATTCCAGTGCAAAAAGATATTGATTTATCGTGTTGCTTCCTTCGAAAATAATTGCTTGCGGAAATTCCTTTTCATTTTTTTGTATTAATTCAAAAAGTTTTGAAAAATAATTATATGCAAATGGAAATATTTTTTCAAAATATGAGTTTATCAAATTAATTTTCTCCGTTTTTTAAAAAAGCTAATTCAAGAGCGCAAATAGGATCTTTTATTGCTCCTGTTTTGAGCTTATATTCTGCTTCTGTCAGATTTATTTTTAGTCTTATTAATTCTTCAAGATTTGTGTTTTTGATTTTTTCAAGATTTTTCTTTATTACATATTCATTTTGGTTTAATTTCATTGCAAGTTCGTATGATGATAAAGTATTTGAATATAATTTTAATTTTACAAGATTTGTAAAAGTTGTTTGGATGAAAGCAAACATTGGCAAATAATGTTCTTTTTGCAGTAAATTTGAAATGTTATATATTGCATTATTGTATTCTTTTTTTAAAATCAAATCAGTTATATTAAAAATATCTGTTTTAGCTGAAATGATTTTTTCAATCATTTCTTTTGTAACTATATTTTCAGGATATGCGTAGAGTTTTAATTTTTCCAGTTGATTTGCAATATCTCTTAAGGATGAGCCGATTGTTTGTATAATTAGCGAACATTCCGGTTGATTTATTTTCATCTCTAATTCATTTGCCATTTTTTTAACAACGGGTATGAGTTTGTATTCTTCGTATGTTTTATAACTTTGAAATTCTTCCGGTTTTGTTATTTTTATCAGTTCTTTATATAATTTTTTTCTGCTGTCCGGTTTTTTCTTTTCGCCTCTTGGTGTTTCACAAATAAGAATTATGTGGACCCTGTCTGAAATATTATTTATTGCATTAATTAATTCTTTTGTTTGCGCTTCATCCAATTTTTCTTTGTTTTTTGATTCTAAAAAATATTTTGCGCACTTAATTTGAATTACTATATCGCCAAAAATCATGGGATTAGTTCTTAACAGTTCAGAAAACAATGAAAAACCAGGATTATCAACGGTCTTGTAATTAAGACCGTTGATTTCATTTTTCAGAACTTCTTTTTTTATTTTTAAGGCTTTCTGTTCGATTAAATAATCTTCATCGCCCCATAGAAAATATACTGGCATATTCTTAACTGTTAATTAAAAGACTTGCACCTATTACTCCCGCTGCATTTGCAAGTTGCGCAGGAACTACTTTTACCGCTTCTTTTTGAATTGGCATTGCTCTTTCTTCTATTGTTTTTCTGATAGGTTCAAGCAACAATTCGCCGGCATCCGCTACTCCGCCTCCTATTATTATTTTTTCAGGGTTTAGAAGATTTATAACGGATGTTAGACCTATTCCTATTATTTCGCCTATTTGTTTAAATATTTGTATTGAAACGGCATCGCCTTGAAGTGCCGCTTGAGCAACTATATATGGAGTAATTATTCCGTCTGTTGCCATTTCTTTATATTTTGCCGATTTTCCGCCGGAGATAAAATCTTTAGCCATTGATACGATTGCAGGGCCTGAAGCATAAGCTTCAAAGCATCCGTAATCACCGCATCCGCATAAAGGACCTTTTTCGAGAGTCATTTTGATATGACCGATTTCACCTGCTGCATTTGTTGCTCCTCTTACTAGTTTACCGTTTAAGACTATTCCGGAGCCTATTCCGGTTCCGACAGTAATGCATATTAAATTTTCGCAACCTTTTCCTGCTCCGAAATTTAATTCTCCTAAAGCGGCACAGCGTACATCATTATCCAGTTTTGTAGGTATTTGAAATTCATCTTCTATTAATTTTCCTAAAGGTATGTTTACCCAGCCGGGAATATTCGGTAAATTTTTTACCATGCCTGCTTTATAATCAATTTGCCCGGGGAGTCCAAAGCCAATAGCTTCAATTGTTTTAGCTGTTTCATTTGTTTCTTGCATCAGATCTTTGATTGCTTGTTTTATATTTGCAACTCCCGCTTCAAAACCCATTTCAGCCCTGGTGGGAGTTGTGTTTGAATATATTATTTTTCCTTCAAAATCTACAAGTGCAATTTTTATATTTGTTCCGCCAATATCAACACCAATTCTGTATTTTTTCATTATCCTCTCCTTAAACAGTCAGTATATGTTGATTTTATCATAAAAATATTACATGACATCTTTTAAATATTTTGTTATGTTTACATTTAGATTTTCAATTTCTTTTTTATTTTTTTGAGTTAAAGGTTTTAAATCAATTTCTTTGTTTGATGAAAGGATTATTAAATTTGTTATATCTAGTACATCTTTATCTATGTTGAAAAATACTTTGTAAAATATTTCGTTTGAAGTTTTGCCGTTAAATAGTTTTATATCTTTAAATGTTTCTTTATATTTTTCTAACAGATTAATTATAAATTTATTTTTTTTGTTATGAATGTCGGTTGATGAAGGCATGTTTGAAACAAAAATACCTGTTTTTTTGAGATGATTTTTTATTAAATTAAGATATTCTTTTGTTGTAAAACGTTCGTCTATGCCTTCGTTATTCGCAACGTCAACCACTATTAAATCATATTTTTGCTTTGTGTTTTTTAGAAAAACAATTGCATCTTGCAGATAAAAATTATATTCTTCTTCTAATTTAAAATCGAAATATTTTTCTGCAATAGGAAGGATATTTTCCTCTATATCAACTATGTCGATTTTTTTTATTGATTTAAAGAGTTTTTTGTATTGTTTAAGTATTATCCCTGTGCCAAGTCCTACAAAAAGAATATTTTTTACATTCTTATTTATTGTATATGGTATTAGAAAATAGTTAATATAAGGAAGATTGCCTTCATAAAAATCATGTTTTATATAGCCCGCTTGGTATGTATCTTTGTATTTAATGAAGCGTCCAAAGTTATTTTCGACAACTTTAATTGCATGAAAACTTGAATTAATTTTGAATAAAGTTTTTTCTTTTATTTTTGTTTTGTTGATTTTATTCAAAAGGTTTTTATCGGGTTTTATAATTGATTGGTCTTCAGGAATGATTGTCATAAATAAAAGTTATCATGTTTATATTCTTATAACAAGCATTTTTGAATCTTTTTTTGCCGTTATGCTGTGTTTTTCATTAGCTTTAAAGAAAAAGATTTCATCTTTTTTTATTTCAAAATCTTTTTGTGTGTCATTAATTAAATGAAAATCTATTTCTCCTTCTATAACAAATATAAATGCATTAATGGGGGAGAAATGCTCTTGCATTTTTTGATTTTTTTTGAGTGCCACAAGTAATGCTAAACAATCATCATTTTTTAAAAGAACTTGTGAATTTATGTGCTCCTCGTTGTACTCTATAAATTTTTCAAGTTTTTTGCTCTCATGTTCCATATTATATTCCTCCTTTGCTTATATAGTAAAAGAGGAGATGTATAATTTCATTACAAAAACGGTTTAATTCACTTTAACAGTCCATTATGCTTTTGAATTCTTCATATACATTATAAGTATGCGCTCTCGCTGCATCACTTTGAGCAAAGATATTATTATAGTGGCTTTCCAAATCTCCGTATGCACTTCTGTTATAGCTGTGAATCATTGTGTTGTGCGTATCTACACCTTCTTTTAGAGGAAATATGTCGTGCATTTGCATATATACAGGCATTTTTCTGCCGCTGTCTCTAAATGCATGAAAGCAATTTTTAATACGTTGAAGTCTTCTTTCATAAGACATGGAACCGTTGTCATTGTCATCTGATACACAAGGTCCTGCTGCATAATTTGAATTCCAAGCTTGCTTATCGTATTCGTGCATTAAATTTCCGAAATCATCGGCAAGTCCCCAATCTGTTCCTGCTGTATATCCTAAATTTTCATATCTGGGGTTTAAATCTGCTTTTTCTGCGACAAAAGAAATATCATTTCTGCCTGAGCGTTCTCTGATTTGTTGAGTTATATATTGCATTTTTTTGTAATCAGGAACTATTCCTACTCCGCAATAGTTTTGCATATCGTAGTTATCTACATGTTTTCCGCTGTCAAAGAATATGCAGTCAAAACCTAAATCTATAGCGTATACACAAGCGTCTATATATGCATTTTCATCATAATACCAGCTGAAAGGTCTTCCCTTTATTGATATTTGTCCTTCTGAAATCGGCATTCTGATACCGGTTTTGAAACCTCTAAAATGAGCTAAATCATTAAAAGCTTTTACAAGTTCATCGTCGCCAATTCTTTCTCCGTTACGTTCAAGGGCGGGTGATGTCAAGTTTTTTGAAATGCCTGAATGTAAGTCAACGCAATATAGTCCTTCGTCTCCGGTATAACCGTCATTATAACTACCGTAAGTAGGGTAAAGTTGGGATAAGATTAAACAATTTGGAATGCTTTTTGTAGAAGGAGGTATAGCCGGTAATAATTTTAGTAGGTTCAGCAAACCTTCTGATTTTTTGTTTCCTTCGGCTTTTGCAAGAAGCCTTGGGTTTAATTCAAGATAATTTGCTCTTCTGCCCCAATTGTTCCCATAATTCGGACTTAAAATATAATCAGGAATATAATATGTGTTATTTAATGTACATATTGCTTGAATTGCTTGTTCGGGAGTCCTCTTTAAAAGATCCCAGGGAGTATAAGTACTCCAAGCTTTTTGTCCTATGCTTGTTTCTATTCTCCAAGCAGAATTATTTATGTCTTCATCTTTAAAGATATGGTTTCTTCCTGAAACAATCCAAAATAATTTTTTTGCAGGTTGTTTGTCACCAAAATAACCCTTAAAGGAAATTTTAGCCTTATTGTATGACGCCAGATATTTTAAGCTTTCTTGGTCATAGTTATTTGCTGGTGATAGATTTTTTGTTTTGTTTTTCTTTTTTGTTTTTGATAATCCGACTTTGTAATTTGTCGGTGCACAACTTGTTACTTCAGCTAATTTCATCTTTACCTATACAACACTTGTATTTTTATAGAAATTCTAAAACAAAAAAAGTGATGTTTCAAGTTAAAATTGTTATAAAAGTTTATATTTAAAATCTTTTAAAATTCTTGATATACCTTTAAATTTATGATTTTATATAGTAGGGTTGAAAAGGAGAATTTTATGAAAAAGATTTTATTTTTATTTACTTTCATGACGCTATTTTCATGTGTTGTCAACGCTGCTTCTTATGATGCTGCAGCTCGAGTAGAAACGATTGCTAACAACTTACTTGTAAAAAACAGTATACCTGTTTCAAATATTAAATTTGAAGTAACGGATAAAGCTGTTGACAATTCTACTTTTGTTGATGATAGAGTTGTCAGTATTTCGAAAGATGATTTAAAATATGCCGGAAATGACAATGAAGTAGCCGCCGTTGTTGCAAATGAATTAGGACATATTATTACAGGACATGCTTCTAAAGACAGATTTGTGTCTTCTTTTGTCGGGGAGACTACTTCTGCAACGGGGGTAACCGGTGAATTAATCAATAATTACAAATTTACAAAAGAAGAAAAGGAAGCTGATGTTGTGGCAGTTAATTTGATGGCGAATGCCGGATATAATCCGCTTGCTGCAATAGTTGTTTTAACTAAACAAACTTCAACATATTGGGATATGTTAAAGGCTCAACCGGCAAACGCTGAACGTGCTATGAATATATTTGATTATGCTAATTATGCTTATCCTAATTCCGTAAAATCCGGATATTCTTGTATTGAGTATAAGAATTTTTTGACTTATGCAAATACTGTTATTGAAAAAAGAAATGCAGATTCAAAAGCTCAGGAAAAATTGAATAAAGAACTCCAAAAATATAGAAAAAACAGTGTTTCTCAAATTTCAAAATTTAGAACACGTGGCGGGTTATCTTTCTGGGATGTTTTGTTTGGAATTTTTAAATAAAATATGTTTTGTTCAACGACCTCTTTTAAAGAGGTCGTTGAATATCAGATAAATTTTTCATGACTTTTGCACTAAAAAACTCTCTTTTATTGAGAGAGTGTTTTTATTTGCCGATGGCCACTCTGCCGAGAAAAAGTTGCCCCAATGGGCAAGTTTTTCGAGAGGTAAGAACCGGCACCTTTCATGACTTTTGCACTAAAAAACTCTCTTTTATTGAGAGAGTGTTTTTATTTGCCGATGGCCACTCTGCCGAGAA
>CALVAW010000034.1 GCA_944325655.1 Candidatus Gastranaerophilales bacterium | reverse complement strand
CATCAAAAAGCTCCGTTAAATCTTTATCTTTAATTGCTTTTTGTATTAAAGAATTCACAATTTCTCTATTGTTATCATCAAGAAGTTTAAGATTTTCCGGCATTTTGATTTGATTTGTATTTGAGCAATTCACAAAACCTGAATTAATTATCAAAAAATTTTTATATGTTTCCAGTATTTTTAAATATTTTTCATCAGGCAAATATTGCTTATTCATAAAATATTTATAGTCTCTGGGTAAATCTTTTTTTAAAAAATCAATTAAAAAAGAAATTTCGCTTGTATATTCTTCTTCTTTTGTGTCTTCCCCCAGAAGCTTATTGCCTTCTATTTCACAATCAACATAATTCGAAATCACACTTGCCCACAACAAACATCCCAAATAAAAAGAAGCATTTGTTTTTAATAATTTTTCAATTTTTTGAAAAGTAGAAAAAAAATTCAACCTTTTAAGCTTTAAATTAGGAATTGCAGAAAACATATAATATGTATAACCTACCCGACCTATTGAATCTATCACTATAGGGGCATAACCGGGGTCAAACAAAACTTTTTTCTTCTCATTCATATAATTATTCTACTTAAAAAATCTAATAAATACCATATTAAAAATTTTAAAAAATATTTAATAAATATTTCTTTGACTATTGCACAATTAATACTTATTAACTATATTAACTTTAGTAAATTTATACAAATGTACTAATTCTAAATGATTATTTTTTATTATAATTTATGTTATAGTAAAAACACTAACAGGAAAATCGGAGGCAATTAAAAAATATGGTGCAAAAAATCGGACAATTCGTCTTTATGTTACATTCTCATCTTCCGTATTACAGAATGGCAGGAATGTGGCCTTTTGGCGAAGAATGCTTATATGAATGTATGGAAGAAACATACGTTCCTTTATTAAACATGATTTCTGAATTATATGATGAAGGCATAAAAGCTAAATTAACCATCGGAATTACTCCGATTTTAGGAGAACAGCTAAACGATCCGCATTTACAACAAGGTTTCATAGATTATTTGGATTCAAGAATTAAAGCTGTCTCTGAAGATTTAGAAAGATATCCTGACCCTGAAGTTGCGCACAGTCAACATTTAAAATATCTGGCTAAATATTATTTTGATTGGTATAACAGAATAAAAGACTTATTTATAAATAAATTTAATAAAGATTTAATAGCGGGATTTAAAAAATACCAAGACCTAGGATGCATTGAAATCACAACTTCCGGTGCAACTCATGGTTTTTCACCGCTTCTTGCAACAGATACAAACTTAAATGCACAATTTAAAGTTGGTTCCGATACAACTAAGAGACTTTTCGGAAAGAAAGCAAAAGGATGTTGGTTACCCGAGTGTGCATATCGTCAAGGATATGAATTCACAGGAAAAGACGGAAAGAAAAAATGGCGTCCCGCTATAGAAGTTACGCTACAAAACAATGATATAGAATACTTTTTCACCGAATCACACGTGATTGAAGGTGGAAACTCTATCGGAAACCGTAGAAATATAGGAGTCTACGGAAATATTGAGTATATACCATTACCAAAAAGAGAGGCAACCGGATATGACACTTACAGCGCATATTGGTTACCTGATGCACAAGTTGCCGTGATGGGTAGAAACGATAGAGCAGGATTTCAAGTTTGGTCAGCAGCAGACGGATATCCCGGTGACGGATGTTACAGAGAATTCCACAGAAAAGACTGCAATTCAGGTATGCACTATTGGAGAATTACTTCGTCTACTACTGACCTTGGCGACAAAATGCTCTATGACCCTGTATTGGCTATGAATCAAGTCAATTCAAATTCTGACCATTACACTAACTTAATTTATCATTTACTTAACGATTACAAAAATTCTCACAACGGAAAACAAGGTCTGGTTATGGTTTCGTTTGATACGGAATTGTACGGACATTGGTGGTTTGAAGGAATTGAATTTATCAAACAAGTAATCAAAAAATTAAACAACTACGTACCTGAAGTTGAAATGATGACTGCAGGAGAATATTTAAAAGCTCATCCGCCGACAGAAGCAATTCAAATACCGGAGTCAAGCTGGGGACAAGGCGGACACTTCTGGGTATGGCAAAATCACTTAACAGAATGGATGTGGCCTATAATACATTCTTGTGAAAAAAGAATAATAGATATTGTTTCAAGATACGAAAAAATTCCTGAAAACAAATTATTAGTTCGTGCTTTAAATCAACTTTCAAGAGAAAACCTTCTTCTTCAAAGTTCAGATTGGCCATTTTTGATTACAACATGGCAAGCTAAAGACTATGCAACAGACAGATTCAGAGAACATGTCGAAAGATTTGAAAAAATTGCCGATATGATAGATAACAACGCAATAGTTGAAGAAGAACTCGCATCAATTGAAGCAATAGATAACTGCTTCCCTGATATTGACTATCGTGTTTATCTTCCGATTGAAGAAGGAACAATGCCTCAGCAGGAAGTAAAACTTGCTCCTTTGTATGAAAATCGTGAAGAACAATTTATAGCAGCAAGAATAATAAAAAAATAAAAAATAAATTACAATAAAAAAGAGGGTATTAACCCTCTTTTTTATTAATTAAATATCAAATTTAAAAAGCTTATTAGTACTTTGTTCCGTAACATAAATTCTATTATGCTCCGAATCATAAAACATGCAATATGGTTTTTCTACATCCGCAAAGACCGAAGCTTGCCCGTTTGATGATATTTTTATTATATTATTTGCTAAATAATTAGAAATATAAACATTATCATTTTTATCAACAGCAAGTCCTATAGGACCTTTTATCAATATGGAATCAGAAAAAATAATTTTCTTGCCGTAAATTGAAATTTTATAAACTTTATTTTCTGCAAAACTTGCAATAAAAATATTACCTCTTGAATCAACGGCAACGCCCGAGGGAGCAGGAACTTCAGCCAATTCAACTCCTTTTATTTTGCCCATTGAGTCAATATTAATTTTATGTTCTTTAATTTTAGTTTCTAAATTAAGCTCTGCTTGTCTTTTTTCAATTTTTTCCATCAAAAGTTTTGCCGATTCATATTGCGGAGCGCTATTGGGAATTTTGGATAAATATTCATGAGCGCTCAACAAATAGCCTCTTTTGTGTTGAATTCGTCCGATATTATACAAACTCTCATAATCATTTGGCTTTAATTTAATCAATTTTTCAAGCACAACAGAAGCTTCATCATTTTTATCCAATGACATTAATATTTGAGCTAAATTATAATATGCTTCATAAAAATCCGGTTTTAATTGTGTAGCTTGATTAAAAAGTTCAATTGATTTTTCAACATTGTCTTGTTTGTATAAATCTATTGCTTCATTATATAAATTTGTAGCTTCTTCTAATTCATTAGAAAATACAATATTTGAACCTAATGATAAAAATATTAAAAATGAAATTAGAAGTTTATTTTTCATGCTATTATTATAACAAAAGGTAAATAAACTACAACAAAAACTTAACAAAGGAATTTTAATTGATTATTTTCGGAATTGAATCAAGCTGCGATGAAACTGCTGCGGCAATAGTACAAGACGGACGAAAAGTCCTTTCAAATGTTGTTTCCAGTCAAATAAAAACCCATGAAAAATTTGGCGGAGTTATACCTGAAGTAGCTGCAAGAGAACATCTTAATTCTATAAATCTGGTTATAAAAGAAACATATAAGCAAGCAAATATAACCCCGAATAAAATAGATGCTTTTTCATCAACAGTTGGTCCGGGACTTGTAGGTTGCTTGCTTGTAGGATTAAACGCCGCTAAAACATTAGCACTCGTACACAATAAACCCTATATCGGCGTCAACCATCTAAATGCACACGTTTGCGCAAATTTTATTAATTCAAATCTTGAACCGCCTTTTATCTGTCTTTTGGTTTCGGGCGGTCACAGTCAGATAATATATGTCAAAGATTACGATAAACAGGAGATATTAGCTCAAACAATTGATGATGCGGTCGGAGAAGTTTATGACAAAGTGGCAAGATTATGTTCAATCCCATACCCCGGAGGAATTTTATTAGACAAAATGGCACATAACGGTAATAAAAACGCTTTCAATTTTCCGGAAGCAAAAGTTAAAGAAGATGAATTTTCTTTTTCTGGTTTAAAAACTGCCGTTTTAAGAGAAGTTAAAAAATTTAATCCGACAAATTTACCGAAAGAAGATATAGCAGCAAGTTTCCAATACAGAATAGCAGATACTTTAATTAAAAAAACAAAAATATTTGCAGACAAATTAAATTGTAAAACAATTGCTTTAGCAGGAGGAGTTGCCGCCAATTCCGAGTTAAGATTTCGCCTGGAAGAACTCAAAAATCAAGGCTACAAAACAAATGCACCCGAGCTTAAATACTGTACTGATAATGCCGCAATGGTTGCAAGTGCAGCTTTTTATAACCCGATTAAAACAAATGACTCTTTACTATTAGAAGTTTTTTCAAGAGGTTAAATATAAACTTTTGTAAAATTATTAAAATAGTTGTCAATTTATATCAGAAAAAATACTTTTTTAATATGTATAGATTAGTATAGGCATTTTATATGGCAATTGACAAAATCAACCCTTTTATACAATCAACACAAAGTTATTACAGAAAACCTCAGATAAACGGATATCACCAAGCATATACTCAAGGTGCTCCAAGTACGCTGCCGACAATCGAACAGGGTTATAAACCGGCAACCGAAGATTATGAAAAAGCCCTTGCATATATAAATGGTGATTATAAAATACAAAGTAATCCGTATGTTTCAAGAAGCGCAAAAACAACCGAAAAACCTGAGTATGAAAATTTCAGCGTTCCGGAATATAACGGAACCGGTCAACTTATACCTAAAGATGATAATGAAACCAGAAGAACAATTTGTTACGCATAAAAATTAAATAATAGAAAAAATAGGAAAGAAAAAACGAGTTAAATAACTCGTTTTTTGTGTTTATAATGTTCGACTATTAGCTAAATGTTTTAAATGATGAATCTATATTGTCATCAATTACTTTAGTTATACTTTCGATTTCCGTTTGAATTGCATTTCTTTCCGTTTCAAGTTTATTTAATTGAAGTTCCAATTTTTTATCTATATTTTGAATTTTATCTGAAGTTGCTTTATATTCAGCTTCCGCTTGAGCATCATCAGAAACATCATAAACTTCTCCTATGGCTCCGCCGCCAATTGAATCCCAAGCTTCCGTTTTGAATTCATAAGTATTTGTTTCGGTATTTAATTCACGCTTTGCAAAATAATAAATTCCGTTTTGAATTGCATTTTGAAAATTATCAACATTATCCAAATCATCTGCAATTATAAAATCGCTCGCAATAAATTCTCTATGAACTAAATATTGAATATTGTTTCCTTCATCATCTTCTTTTTCAACAATTTCCGGTGCTTCTTCACCTTCACTTCCATTATTTACAACTGTTGTTGAAGAATATGGGGTATATGTTGTATATTGTTCTATCATTTTATCCCGTTCTTCTTCACTTCCGACTATTATTTTATTTCCGGTCGAAGAAACAAGAAAAAATTTATCCTGAGATGTAGTCAGTCCTTCCATTTGTTGATTCATATAATTCTTATAATTTTGATATGTCACATCAACTTGTGTCATACCATCACCATTGTTAAAATTATAAACCATCTTACGATTAGATGTTTTATCCTGATATTCGCTGGATGCTGCCGCTAATTTATCAGACCATTGTAAGCGTTGAAAATTAATCTGTTGAGCCTGAAATTCAACGTTGCTCCTTCTTGCAGTTAATTGCAAAAACCTTGCTTGGCTTGCTGAAAGCCCCATATCATATTCTCCTTAGCTTTATTGTCTGTCAACTAAAATATCGGCAAATCATTATAAAAACTTTAAAAAGCACTATTAAAAACAGTAATTTTGTTACAAAATTTAATAATTAAATTATACTTTTATACATTGCCCTGCTAGCCGATGAATACAACAAATTTTTAAAATATCTTTGAAATATGAAAAATATAGTTATTATTATGGGTTTATTACTATTATCAAATTCTTTCGCCGTTGCATACGAAAAAATATACTTGCAACAACCGTCTTCATCCGGAATTGTCCCAAGGAATATTATATACAGACCTACATACAATCCCTACGGGACATATTACAATCCTTACCAATACCGAAAAATTAACACAAACAATATAAGAAGATTGCAAAGACTTCATCGTTTAAGACAAATGAACAGACTGAAAAGAAACTATTATGGAAACTACTTAAGTTGGTTTAACAGAGGGAACAATAACGGCACTCTTACCGGATATTCCACTCCTATAAATCAAGATGTATACAGACAAATGGGAATTAGCCCGTATAACTCAAATATAAAACAAAATACAAACTCTCCCACGTGCAAACACGAGCTTTTTTCAAACCCTATGGGCGATGAAATGTACTATCGTAACGGAGAATACCATAAAGACATTGGCGGAGCTACCGGAAAAACAGGCGTAACAATAATATACGATTAAAAGTTTTAATTTTTTAAAATAAATGTATAATAATCTTATGCAAAAAATTAAAACAATCGGTCTTATCGCGCCTTCGGGAAATATTAAAAACTTAGACGAAATTAATAAAAAAATTTCAATACTTAAAAAATCATTCAAAGTTAAAAAATTCTACAATGAAAAAAAAGCTCTGGATTATTTATCTGACAATGATGAAAACAGAATTAAATATTTTGAAAAAGCATTTTCAGATAAAGAAGTAGATTTAGTAATATCAATTCGAGGCGGTTACGGCGCAATAAGAATTGTGGATAAAATAAACTATAATCTGATTAAAGACAAATACTACATAGGAAGTTCCGATGCAACAATTCTTCTTATGGCTTTATATAAAAAAACAAACGTCAAATGTTTTCATTCATTAATGATATCAAACGGTTTTGTAGAAAATCTCGAAGAAAATATCGATATAATAGAAAATAATTCTTTTAAATTAAATATCAAACCTTTAAATGAAGGCAAATCGAAAGGCATTTTATGGGGAGGCAATCTTTCAAGCATAGTTTCAACTTTTTCAGGAGAAAATTATGTTCCAAATAAAAATATTATTTTATTTTTAGAGGATTTAAACGAACCTCTATATAAAATTGATAAAATGTTGTTTGAAATTTATCGTTTTGAAAAATTACGCAAAAAAATAAAAGGGATAATTTTTGGAGATTTCTATTTTGAAAAGAAAGAAATTTTACCTCTTTTGAAAGAATATTCAAATCTTTTTAATGTTCCGACATTTAGGTGCGAAGAAATTACTCACAAAAAAAACAACATCACAATTCCGTTTGGAAAAGAAATTAAAATCTGACTTTTTTATTTGTTTTGAATTTTTGTTTTTGTTATGATTTATTTATGCGCAGTATTATTCACTTTGATGAGCTGACTTCAACAAACGAATATGCTCGTCAACACTTAGAGGAATTAGACGATTTTTGTGTAATAACTTGTGACCTTCAAACAAAAGGACAAGGACAATTTGAACGCACTTGGTACAGTTCAAACAAAAATGGCGGGAATGTTTATGCTTCAATAGTATTAAAACCGCAAAATATTGAACATCTTAATGAATTAACACGCTACACAGCTATAATCGGAGCCGACACAATCAAAAATTACGGCATTAATCCCTCTTTTAAATACCCGAATGATATTTTAATAAACGGCAAAAAAATAGCCGGAATATTGGCAAAATCTGAATTTTTCGGTCAAATTTTTAAAGGCGTAATTGTAGGATTTGGAATAAACTTAAATCTTGAAAAAGAAGAATTAAAAAATATTGATCAACCTGCAACTTCAATATATGAAGAAACAGGAAAACAAATAAATAAAAACGAATTTTTAAATTTATTTTTATTAAATTTTAAAAAAAATTATGATGATTTTATAAAAAACGGAATAAAAGGAGAAATACTATGTTAAACCCTGAATTATGGACTGAAGGCGGCATAACAATGCTTGTCGGAATGGGAATTGTATTTTCATTTTTGGTGCTTTTGGTTTTTGCAATGCTAATTATGGCAAAAAGTGTTTGTATAATAAACAAACTTTGTCCGCTTCCGATTGAAGAAGTTAAAAGCAAATCGCAAAAAACATCGGATGATTCTGAAATTGCATTGGCAATAGCAATTGCCGGAGCTCAAGCGTAAAAAATTAAAAGAAAAGAGGATAAAAAAATGACAAAAAAACAAATTAAAGTTATGGATACATCATTCCGTGACGGTTTTCAATCCGTATACGGTGCAAGAGTATTCGTTGATGATTTTTTACCTGCTTTAAAATCAGCAGTAGAAGCGGGAATTAAACATTTTGAAGTGGCAGGCGGAGCAAGATTTCAATCTCCGATATTTTATTGCAGAGAAAATGCATTTGAAACAATGGATAAAATAAGAGAAACAGTAGGACCCGATATCAATCTGCAATCACTTGCACGTGGTGTAAATGTTGTCGGCTTAGATTCTCAACCTCGTGATATGATTAATCTTCACGCTAAAATGTTCAAAAAACACGGTATCACAACAATCAGAAATTTTGATGCTTTAAATGACGTTAATAATTTAATATATTCAGGTCAATGTATAACAGATAACGGTTTAAATCATGAAGTTACAATAACAATGATGGAACTTCCGATAGGTTGCAGCGGAGCTCACGATGTTGCTTTTTATGAAAAGGTTCTGCGCTCTATACTTGATGCAGGTATTCCTTTTACATCTTTAGCGTTTAAAGATGCTTCAGGAACTTCTTCTCCGAGAAAAGTGTATGAAACCGTTAAAAGAACTCGTGAAATTCTTGGCAACGATGCTCACATCCGCTTCCACAGCCATGAAACAGCAGGAACCGGTTTAGCAGCATACTTAGCAGCCCTTGAAGGCGGAGCTGACGGAATTGACCTTGCTATGAAACCGGTATCAGGAGGAACAGCACAACCTGATATCGTTTCAATGTGGCATGCATTGAAAAATACCGAATATGACTTAGGAATTGACATTAACAAAATTCTGGAAACGGAAGAAATCTTTAAAGAATGCATGAAAGATTATTTCTTGCCGCCTGAAGCATTAGCTGTTAATCCTATGATTATTCAATCTCCTCTGCCCGGTGGAGCTTTAACCGCTAATACTCAAATGTTACGTGACAATAATTTAATGAACAAATACCCTGAAATTGTTGCAGCTATGAAAGAAGTAGTTGAAAAAGGCGGTTTTGCTACATCTGTTACCCCTGTTTCACAATTCTATTTTCAACAAGCATTTAACAACGTTATGTTTGGTTCTTGGAAGAAAATTGCAGAAGGATACGGTAAAATGGTTCTCGGCTATTTCGGAAAAACTCCTTGTGAAGCAGATCCGGAAATTATCAAAATTGCTGAAGAACAACTTAACCTTCAACCTACAACCGAGCTTGTGGTAGATTTAAACGATAAAGATGAAACCAAAGGAATTAAAGCTGCCACCAAAATGCTTGAAGATGCAGGTATTGAAGTAACAGAAGAAAATATCTTTATAGCAGGTGTTTGCAAAGAAAAAGGAATTATGTTCCTTCAAGGAAAAGGTACTTTAGGCGTTAGAAAAAATGAACCAAATAAAGCTTGTGCATGCGCAGACGGAGAAAGCACAAACAAAGGATATACCGTAACATTAAACGGTAAAAAATACACTGTTAAATTAGACGGAAGCAAAGCTACCGTAAACGGAAAATCATACGATGTAGCTGTGAAAGCCGGAATAGAAGAAACTAAATCACAAAGCACAGGTGAAGGACAAGATATAAAAGCAGCTCTTCCCGGTGTTGTTTTGAGAATCGAAGCGGAAGAAGGAGATGAAGTAGCAGAAGGCGATGTATTACTAGTCATTGAAGCAATGAAAATGGAAACTGAAATTAAATCTCCGGCTGCAGGAAAAGTTCTTTCCATAAATGTTTCTCAAGGTGATCAGGTTAAAAACGGACAATCATTAGTTACACTAGGTTAAAAGCGGAGATAGCAATATGAATATAGGTGAAATTTTTCAACAATTATGGCAAACAACAGGTATTTGCAACTTTGTTCAGCCCGCAGATCCTAATATAACAAATGCATTTGAACAATTTTTGCATCAATTCGGTTCACCGATTATGCTTGTTGTATGTCTATTTTTAATGTGGCTTGGGATTAAAAAACAATATGAGCCCTTACTTTTAATACCGATAGCCTTTGGCGGATTTCTATCAAATATCCCCGGAGCGGGAATGAATGAACCGGGTGGTTTTTTATACATTGTATATGAAGCGGGTATCCATCAAGGATTATTCCCTTTGATAATCTTCATGGGTGTCGGAGCTATGACAGACTTCGGTCCTCTCATCGCAAATCCTAAAACTGCTCTTTTAGGGGGAGCCGCTCAATTTGGTATATTTGGAGCATTATTACTTGCACTTTGCATGTTCGGCTTCACATTGCCCCAAT
The DNA here is from genome assembly GCA_944325655.1 of Candidatus Gastranaerophilales bacterium. Lineage (GTDB taxonomy): Bacteria > Cyanobacteriota > Vampirovibrionia > Gastranaerophilales > Gastranaerophilaceae > RUG14156. The sequence goes on along the minus strand of CALVAW010000034.1, from coordinate 6,177 downwards.
CAGGTGCAATTGGTATAATCGGGGGGGCTGACGGTCCTACATCAATTTATGTAACATCAAAACTGGCTCCTGAATTACTTGGTGCAATTGCAGTTGCAGCGTACTCTTATATGGCGCTTGTACCTGTTATTCAACCGCCGATTATGAAACTTTTAACAACAGACAAAGAACGTAAAATTGAAATGAAACAACTAAGAGAAGTATCAAAACGTGAAAAAATTGTTTTTCCACTTTTAGTACTTTCACTTTGTATTTTATTCCTTCCGAGTGCTTGTCCTCTTGTCGGCGCACTTGCATTCGGTAATTTATGTAAAGAATGCGGCGTTGTTGAAAGACTTTCAAACACAATGCAAAATGCTTTGATTAACATAATTACCATTTTCCTAGGATTATCAGTAGGATCAAAATTGTCCTCGGATCAATTCCTCACAATTCAAACACTATTTATTCTAATCCTTGGAATAATTGCTTTCTCTCTTGCCACAGGTGCAGGAGTAGTTATGGCAAAAATAATGAATCTGTTTTCAAAAGAAAAAACCAATCCGCTTATCGGCTCTGCAGGGGTTTCTGCGGTTCCTATGGCGGCACGTGTTTCAAATAAAGTCGGATTGGAATATAATCCAAACAATTACCTTCTAATGCACGCTATGGGACCAAACGTAGCGGGAGTAATCGGCTCAGCCGTTGCAGCAGGGGTTTTATTAACAGTTTGTATTCAATAAAAAAAAGGGGGGCAACCCCCTTTTTTATACAAACATATTTTTAAAAAAATAATTATCCTAATTTTAAAAAAACTCTTGAAAATTATCGTTAAAGGAATACAATTTTTTTCGGGTGAATTTTCACCAATTTTTAAGCATTACAACATTGAAGGAGATATTTATGTCAAACCAAACAATTGACAACAAAGACTGTCTTGCACCTAATGAGGTTGCGCATGGTTTTTCGGAAGAAGTTATGCCCCAAAAAGCCGGATACAGAAAATCAAAAATGTTTGTTCTTGCTATTGCAGCAGGAGCATTTATAGCTTATGGTGCGCAAGTCAGTTTAACTGTTTCAACAGGTGAAGCGGAATTCCTGGGATGGGGCGCATCAAAATTAATTGGAGCGATGGTATTTGCCGCAGGACTAATGATGGTTGTTTTAACCGGAGCCGAACTTTTTACGGGAAATGTTATGATGATGTTTTCTGTTATAGAAAAGAAAATAACCTGGGCAAGATTATTCAGAAGCTGGTCAATTGTATATGTCGGTAATTTCATAGGCTCAATTATTCTGGCATTTCTTGTTTACTACGGAGCTATGTGTCACAATGCTCATGACGCACTTGGTGTTAACACGCTTGCTAACGCACACATGAAAGTCAATTTAAGCTTTTGTGAAGCATTTTGCAGAGGCATTTTGTGTAATTGGCTAGTTTGTCTTGCAGTATGGATGGCAACAAGCTCAAGACGTGTCATAGGTAAGATTTTTGCAATATTCTTTCCTATTATGACATTCGTTGCTTCCGGATATGAACACAGTGTTGCTAATATGTTTTTTATTCCAAGCGGAATTTTAATGAAATCAGTTCCTTCCGTAGTTGCTGCTTCAGGATTTACTGCAGACCAATTAGCAACTTTAACTTGGAAAACATTTTTTATAAATAATCTGATACCGGTAACATTAGGTAATATCATAGGCGCATTAGTTTTTGTGGTATTATTGTTCTGGATGGCTTACCTTAGAGACGATCATAATAAAATATAATTAGTTTATAATAAAACGGCTTATAATTAATTACATAAGCCGTTTTTATTCCTCAAAATATGAAAAAGATTTTAATTATATTCCTTATATTAATCTCTATAGCACCTGCTTTTGCAATTGAAAAAAACGCAAAAGACGATGTTATAATTTTTCCTGATAAAAATATTGAAAGAAAAAAAGATTTAATTGAAGGCGAAAAAGAAGTTATACTTGAAGAACCGATAATTCTTGAAAAACAGGAGAAAACTCTCGAAGAAAAAATTGAAAAAGAAATAAGTCCTTATACAAAAGAAGCGCTGAAAGGAATAATTGAAAAAGAATATGACCTAAACAGCTCTGAAGGTATGTTTAAAAAACAATTAACCGCCAAATTTGATAAAGGTCCTATAAAAGACATCGGTTTGCAGGGAAGCTTTATCTTTAACATGAGCGAAAATATAAACGAAAATAATTCAAATTTTAAATACAATACACAATTAATTAATGTCGGTTTAAAAGGTAAATTCAGGAGTGAAAAAGAAGGATATAACTTACTTTTTGATTTAACACCCGATATGCATAATGACTTTTTTCATAAACTTGTTCTTGATGCTTGGGTTGAAACAAAAAGAATACCCAATAACACTCTTATGTTTGGTACTTCCAGACCAAACGTAGGTTACGAAGGAGGTCAATGCCCGTATTTAGTCCCGTTTTTAGCACGTTCACAAACAGCAAGAAATTTCGGAAACATAAGAAAAACAGGTATTCGATTAAAAGGTGATTATAAATATTTAGATTATGATATAGGTGGATACAGCTCAGACACATGGTATAGCGAATTTTTTCCGGGAGTTGAAACGGATTTATGGATTAATTTCAAACCCTTTGCAAACATTAAAGAAAAGTACGGAAACCTAAATATAGGAGGCGGTATTGAAACAGGAAGCAGAAATTCTCAAGATTTCTTTGTTACAAGTGCTGCTATCAGATATGACTATAAACGTTTCTGGCTGCTTGCCGAATTTCAAAATGCAGACGGCTCAAACGGTGCTTCGGGTCTGACAGACAAAAAAAGATGGGGTTATAATATAACTTTAGCATACAGGATTACAAAAAAACTTGAGTTCCTTTTGAGATATGATGACTTTGATCCTGATAAATTAAAACAAAATAATAATATTAAAGAATATACGGCAGGAATTAATTATTTTATATTAGGTCAAACAGCAAGAATAATGCTAAACTATGTATTCGCTCAAAACCAAGCAGAAGCGGACTCTCATAAAATTATCGTCGGAACGCAATTTTTGCTTTAAAAAAGTCCCCGAAGGGACTTTTTTATTGTAAAGCTTGTTTTTGTCTTGTATAAAAATCAATTTGTCTTTGAATAGGACGCATTTTCAATACACGTTCGGTTTCGGTAATTTTTTTGTCATTTTTAACGGCTGCCAATTCTTTATTTAACTCAGCCAACTTAGCATCAATTTGCTTAATTTTTTCTGCTTTTTTTGCTTGAGAAGCACTGGTTCGAGCTTGCGTTTTAGCTTGTATATCTTTTTTTGCAGCTTCTCTTAAATCAGATTTAGTATTTTGAATATCTTGTTTTACAGCATTTTTAAAAGAATTACCAAAAGATGTTGCCGCAAAAGACATAGATGTTGAAACAGCCAATATTGCAGCTATTGCTAATACTTTTTTCATAACTCTCTCCTTCTTTAACTATATATATAATTTTAAATGTTTTTAACAGTTTTTTCAAGACTTTTACAAATAAACCGCCTCAATTGAGGCGGTCTTATTATTTAAGAAAAAACGACAAACCCCACATAAAAAGAACTATAATCACAGTATAAACAAGTGTTAAAAGAGTCTCAGGATGGGATTTAGTTTTTTTCTCTTTTTTATCTTCATTTTTCATTTTTTTTCCTTATTTATCTTAAAAATCTCAAATAAATATAAATTGTGCTTATAACAAGAGAAATCAATACTATAAGCACACCGTATTTCATAAATTTCATAAATGCTATGGGATGTCCTTCCTTAGCGGCATTTTCCGAAACTATTACATTTGCGGCAGCACCTATAATAGTCATATTGCCGCCCAAACAAGCTCCTAAAGATAAGCACCACCAAAGAGGATAAGCATATCCTTCTCCCATAACTCTTTGTATTTCAGCTATCATCGGAGCCATTGTAGCAGTATATGGAATATTATCAATAACTCCCGAAATAATACCTGAAGCCCATAAAATTATCATAGAGGTGGCAATTTTTGAACCTTCAGTCACATTTAAAACCCACTGTGCCATTAGTTTTATACCGCCGGAAGCTTCAAGACCCCCTATAATTATGAACAAACCAACAAAAAAGAAAATGGTGTTCCATTCCACATCCTGAAGGATTTGCGTCGGTTTTTCAAACAGAAGCAGTATGCTCGCTCCAAGCATAGCAACTATACATGTTTCTATATGAATTACATCATGCAAAATAAAACCTAAAATAACAAAAGAAAGTACAACCATTGATCTAATCATTAAATTATAATCTGTAATTGTTTTTGAATTATCAATTTTTGCCACTTCCTGCATTTTATTTTCATCTGCAACCAAAATCTTTCTGAAACACAAAACCAACATTAAAATAACCGCAATTAAAATAATTGCAACAACGCCGGTTAATTCTTTTATAAAATCCATAAAAGCAAAACCTGCAGCACTTCCGATAATTATATTGGGCGGATCTCCTATTAAAGTAGCCGTACCGCCGATATTAGAAGCAACTATTTCCGTTAAAAGAAATGGAATAGGATTTATATCCAATTTCTTTGCAATTGAAAATGTTATAGGCATAATAAGTATAACAGTTGTAACATTATCCAAAAATGCACTTACAACTGCAGTAAAAATTCCCAAAGTCACCAAAACTTTAATAGGATGACCTTTTGTAAATTTCAAAAGCTCATTTGCTATATAATTAAATACTCCGCTTCTTGTTGTTATAGAAACTATAATCATCATAGAAACTAAAAGAAAAATTACATTAAAATCAACAAAATTTACAAAATAATGAGGGTCAATAACACCATCAACCACCTTTGTTTGACTTACCAGACCCAAAATTATCGTTATTACAGCTCCTAAAAGCGCAATAGTAACTTTTGGAATTTTCTCCAAAGCAATAAAAATATAAGCTATGAGCAGCAAACCGGCTGAAATAACAACACTGTTTGCACTCACAAAATTATGTATAAACTCCATACTATCTGCCTCCATTTTGAGCAAAAGCAATTGCTATAGCAGCTGCAATTTCTGATTCATCATTATTTTTAACTTTTTTCTTAGGTTCTTGAGGCAATTCCTCAGGAAAAATCTTATTCAATTGAAAAATAATCTTCTCAGTAATTCGCATTGCAAATATCATCAACGTTAAAAATAATAAAACAGTAGCCATACCAATAAACGTAATGACTGTACCTGTATTAAAATTCAATAATAATATCTCGGTATTCATTTTAATCTCCTATTGTTTTGTAGTAATAATCGTTAAACAAAACAACAGTTATGGAGCGTTTGGTTGTATTTGGAATAATAAAAGAGAAATACCGGTTAATTCACCGTTTGAATATATTTTGGAATAAAAGTTATCTGCTGATAATTTATATTGTTTATTAAAATGCGAACCGCAAGCACTTTTAGGTAATGCATTACTTTGCGGTCCTCTGCCTGAACTGTACATAACAGCAGAATTATCTGTTAAATTACATAAATTTTCCTGTATTTTCTTAGCATTTATAGAAATATTATTTCTGTGCTCAATTATTCTTATTATACTAAAATCAATATTTCTTGAAGCAAAAGCTTTACTGTTAACTCCTAAAAATGATATAAAAACAGAAAAAAATATAAAAAATATTAAAAATATTCCCTTTAAATTTTTCATAACATAATAATATGATAAAAAATAAAATATTCAATTAAAAAAATGGGATGAATTACTCACCCCTTACCAAAACACAAAAATAATATGAAAAATCTAGTTACCCCACTCGAGTTTTACGTATCCCGGTGCGCCTTTTCCGCCATTATATCCGCCGCCGCCGCCACCGCCGCCGCAGCCTCCGTAGCTTGTTGCGCTTCCGCCTGTTCCGCTTGAACCTGAACCTGCAGTGCAATAATTAGCACCATTTATTGTCGTAATACCACCTGTAGTTCCTCTTGTAGATGAAGCAGCAGAACTTCCTGCCGTTGAAAAACCGCTCATAGATATTGCCGTATTATTTTTACCGTTTGATATTCTTGCAGCTCCTACTGCAGATCCTGCTGCTTTTCCTCCTCCTCCGCCTGCTGTTGAAGTTTGAAGCAAAATTGCACCGGAACTATTTTTAATCATGCTTTGACCTCCCTTAGAACCGTTGGTGGAATTAGAATACATTCCGGAAGTGTTATA
>CALVAW010000033.1 GCA_944325655.1 Candidatus Gastranaerophilales bacterium | reverse complement strand
CTTGGCTCTCGTGAAATGTTCTTCCAATTTTTGAATGGCACTTTTATTACCGATATTCAAAAAGCAGCACAGTTCTTGTTTTTGATAACACGTTCTTTTGGTGGTCGTGGTGATACTTTTGGAACTGTAAAAAAATCTTGTGGTGGAGCTTCAAAATCTCAACGCAATATTTTAACTAAAATTGATGCAATTCACGAACGCCTTGATAAAGTTATGATTGAGAATCGTGATTTTGAGAAATTAATCAAACAATATGACTTTGAAGATGCATTTTTCTATTGTGATCCACCTTATACTTCAGGTTGTGGCTATGAAGTAACATCAACTACTGATTTCGACCATGAACGTTTAAGAGATGTTTTAAAAGACATCAAAGGTCGTTTTCTTCTTTCATACGATGATTCTCCAAAAGTCCGAGAATTATATAAAGGGTATGAAATGATTGAAGTTGAAAGACAAAACGGAATCAACAACAGAGAAGGCACAAACAGAGCTAATAAAATTTATAAAGAACTTTTGATTGCTAATTATCCGATTAAAGAATTATTTAAAAATGAGTGAACCAATTGAAATAAAAGTTGATAATAAAGATGTTGAATCAAGATTACTTGATTTGGCAAAACAAAGTGAAAACCTGCGGCCACTAATGAAAAATATCGCAGGTGTTTTCGCATATTCTACCGAAGAAAACTTTAAAAACGAGGGCAGACCTGATAAATGGACTGAATTATCTGAATCAACAATAAAACAGAGAACTAAAAATAAACAGTGGCCCGGCATGATTTTACAAATATCAGGGCAGCTTGCATCCTCTGTTAATACTTATTATGACAATGATTCTGCGGTTATTGGTTCAAACCTTGATTATGCAGCAATACATCAATTTGGCGGACAGGCAGGGCGGAATAAATCTGTTGAAATTCCTGCACGTCCTTACCTGCAACTCACCCCTGAAGATTTTGAAGAAATCCTTAGTGTGACCGAAAATTTTTTAGGGGGATAAGCCCCCGGGTAGTTTTTAGGTTAAAAAAGGAGAGGTTAAAATGACTACAGTAGAACCAATTAGAAATATTGAAAGTATTAAAAAATTAGAAAAGTATTTTGCAAAAAATAGTCCGAGAGATTTGTTATTATTCACCATTGGAACGAATTGCGGATTACGGATTTCAGATATTGTTGCTTTAAATGTAGGAGATGTCCGAAATAAAAGCCATATACAAATTATAGAAAAGAAAACAGGTAAATTTAAAAAATTTCCGATTAATTCAAAGCTAAAACCGATGATAGAAGAATTTACAAAGGGCAAACGCTCTGACGAGGCTTTGTTTGTTTCCATTTTTAAAAACCGGCTTGATAGATTCGGTGCATACTATATTTTAAAAACTGCCTGTCAAGCAGTTGGCTTGCAGGAAAAGATTGGTACTCATACAATGCGAAAAACTTTCGGGTATCATCACTACAAAAAATTTAAAGATGTTGCCATGCTCCAAAAAATTTTTAATCATTCAAACCCGAATATAACCTTAAGGTATATCGGTATTGAGCAGGATCAAATTGACGAAAGCTATAACAACTTTATTTTATAGGCCCAAATGCTCTATTTACAATGGGGAACTTAACATTTTATTATCTTAACAGTATAGCCATTTTGTTATGAGAGCATTCCCTGCTTGAATTTTACCATAAAAATTTATAAATTTTTCTTTTCGTAAACAAAAATTTATATTTTTGGAATTTGCTAAAACATAATGTTTGATAGCAAATCTGCCGAACACGCTCTTCACGAAATAGCCATTTTGTGAAGATTGAATTTTTGCCACTTGCTAAAACATATATTATCACAAACAAAAATGGAATTTTATATTTGTTAAAAAATGTTATGAGTTCCTTTTTTTATAAAAAAATACACCTATAAAACCTTTTAAAATCAAGAGTTTCACCCCTCTTAACTTTTTGGCTAAAAAGTTAAGAGAATATTTGCAGAAGTGATGTTAATAAAAAGTATGGGATTCAGGCAGTGACAGAATGTTCTCCTATTAAAGATATATACACAATAGAAAAAATTAAAGATTTGTATAAAAAGAAAAAACAACTAAGGGATTTGTTGCTGTTTGAACTTGGTATAAATACCGGGTTACGCTTAAAAGACCTATTGAAATTAAAAGTTAAAGACGTCATAAACAAACACTATCTTGTTAACCAAAAACAGACTTTTTTCCTCAGTGATGAAATAAGAAATTTAATTGTAAAAATTACGAATAATCAAAAAAGTTCAGAATATCTATTTCAAAGCAAATCTAAGAAGCAACTTGACAGAACTTCTGTATTTTATTCATTTAAAGATATTTGTTCTGAATTAGCATTGCCTAAAGATATATCCGTTGCATCGTGGCGTAAGACATTTGCGTATCATCATTACCAGAAATATAAAGATTTGTCATATCTGCAATGGCTTTTTAACCAGACGACCGTAGATGTGACTTTAAATTTTATAGATGTACAGGAAAACATGAACTTGAGATATCGAGAAGGAGTGGCACTGTAGAGGGTTATGGGAGATTTTTTACAGAGAGAATATTTTAATAGAAATAAAGAAATCATCGCACATCGGGGTTGGTGGAAAGCTGAGAACGAGAAAAATACAAAAACAGCTTTTGAACGTGCTTTTGATAGCGGTTTTGGGGTAGAAACAGATTTAAGAGATATAAAGGGTGAGATTGTAATTTCTCATAACATGCCCAGGGGTAACGAAATGTCGTTTGAAGATTTACTAAAACTTCTTGACGGCAGGGCATTAACTCTTGCATTGAATATCAAAGCTGACGGCATGGCAGACGAGATTAAGAGACTGCTTGAGAAATACAATGTTTCAAACTATTTCACCTTTGATATGAGTATTCCTGAAATGGTTTATCAGCATAAAACAGGGCTCAATGTTTTTACAGGGCTTAGCGATATTGTGCCTGAGCCGATAATGTATGAGCAGGCAAGAGGTGTGTGGCTTGATTGTTTCAATTCTGATTGGTTCGGAGAAGTTGAAATTCAAAATATTTTAAATCAGGACAAAAAAGTTTGTATTGTTTCGCCTGATTTGCATAAAAGAGAATATAAAAGTGTGTGGGAAAAATATAAAAATATGAATGGGATAATGCTTTGTACTGATTATCCTATGGAAGCAGAGGTGTATTTTAATGACAAAAATTAAGGCAGTAATCTTCGATATGGACGGAGTCCTTATTGATGCAAAAGACTGGCATTATGAAGCCTTAAATCAGGCATTAGATTTATTTGGCTACAAAATTTCAAGGTATGACCACCTTGTAACGTTTGATGGTCTGCCGACAAAGAAAAAATTAGAGATGCTCTCAATTGAAAAAGGCTTACCGAAAGGTCTGCACAAATTCATCAATCACATGAAACAGATTTATACAATGGAACATGTTTATATGAAATGCAAACCGCTTTTTTGCCACCAGTATGCTCTTTCCAGGCTAAAAACAGAAGGCTACGGGCTGGCACTTGCATCAAATTCTGTGAGAGTAACCATTGATATGATGATGGACAAGGCGGATTTACAGAAATATCTTGATTTTACACTTTCAAATCAGGATGTAGCAAAATCAAAACCTGATCCTGAAATTTACCAGACCGCAATAAAAAGGTTCGGCTTAAAACCTGAAGAATGCCTTGTTGTTGAAGATAATCAAAACGGAATAAAAGCAGCTTTAGCAAGCGGCGCAAATCTCTTGAAAGTTGAAACAGTCAATGATGTAACTTATCAAAATATTAAAAATCGCATTAGAGAAATTGAAAGCAGCGGTATTACATCTGACAGTAAAGTTTTAATGACAGGAGGTGCCAGATAATGAATATATTGATTTTAATGGCAGGCTCTGAAAAAGATTTTACGGAGAAAGGTTATCCTAAATACCTGATTGAAATTCAAAACAAACCGATGATTCAGCGGACAATAGAACTTCTTGAAACAGTCGGAGATAATATTACCTGCATTATTAGAAAAGATGATCAGGAAAAATATTTCTTAGGGGATACTTTAAAAATCTTGTGCCCGAAATGCAAAATAATTGAAGTTGCCGGCGATACTAAAGGTGCTGTATGTTCTGCTCTGTTTGCGATTGATGAGATTAATAATGATGAAGAACTTTTATTGATAAACGGAAGCCAATTGATAAAAACGGATATAAGTCCTGCAATAGAAGATTTTAGAACAAGAAATCTTGACGGCGGAATTGTAACGATTAATGCTGTTCATCCTAAATACAGTTCGGTGTTGCTGGACGAAAATAATTTTGTTATTCAAACAAGCGAAAAGCGTCCGATTTCAAATATGGCATCAACCGGCTGCTGCTATTTCAAAAAAGGTTCTGATTTTGTAGGCGCAGCATTTTCAGTTATTGAAAAAGATGTAAATACGCAGGGGCAATACTATATTAGTGCCACATTTAACGAAATGATATTGAATAGCAAAAAAATCGGGATTTATGAAATACCGAAGAAAGATTACTTGACGTTTTCAAGTTATCAGATGTATGAAAAGTATCTGTCTAACAGGAGGGCTTATTAAATGAATATGATAAATATAGTAATACCAATGGCAGGAGCAGGCTCAAGATTTGCAAAAGCCGGATACACAAAACCAAAACCATTTATAGATGTTTTAGGCAAACCGATGATTTGTCATGTACTTGATAATTTAAATATGCCTAATGCCAAGTTTATTTTGCTTGCAAGATCTGAACATTACAACAATGAGCAAGAAACGGTTAATTGGATTAAGGAAAACTACAATGTTGAATTTGTCTTGATTGATAAATTAACAGAAGGTGCAGCGTGCACAGTTCTTCACGCACACAGATTGATTAACAATGACACACCGCTTTTGATTGCAAATTCTGATCAAATTGTCGATATGAATATTGAAGATTATATAAATGACAGTGAAAAAAGAGGGCTTGACGGTTCTGTGCTTTGTTTTGAAGATAATGACAAAAAATGGTCTTACGCAAAACTGGACAAAAACGGACTTATAACCGAAATCAGAGAAAAGGAAGTAATCTCTGAAAATGCAACCGTTGGGATTTACTATTTCCATAAGGGCAACGATTTTGTAGAAAACGCAATCGACATGATTGTAAGAAACGAACGTGTAAATAATGAGTTTTATGTTGCCCCTGTTTATAACTACGCAATTAAGCAAGGGGAAAAATTCGGAATTTACACAATTGACAAAACCCAAATGCACGGGACAGGAACACCCGAGGATTTGGATAAGTATGTTGAGATAAGAAAAGGGGGAGGAGTGCACGTATGATATTACATGCTATATCACTAGTATTTTCTTTTCTATCAGCAGCCCTTTGGTTTTATTCTTCTTTAATAAAACTGCCCAATGCTCCTAAAAAAGGAGACCCCGTTGAAGTCAAACCTTTTGAAGATATGTTTGAAGCCTTAAATAAAATATCTCGTTTAAATAAATATGCAGCAATTTCTTTGTCAATTTCTATACTTAGTCAAATTTTAAAGGAGTATTTATGAAAACTGCGAAGCTTGAAGATATGGTGAAAGGCTGGTTTGTCGGGAATTTTGAACCGACACTATTAAAAACCAATGATGTGGAAGTAGCAGTAAAGAGTTACAAAAAAGGCGATTATGAAGAGAAACATTACCACAAAATCGCAACGGAGATTACTGTAATTACACAAGGCAGGGTAAAAATGAACGGTATTGAATACCAAAAAGGTGACATTGTTGTCATTGAGCCTATGGAAGCAACAGACTTTGAATGCCTTGAAGACGGCACCCAAAACGTTGTTGTTAAATACCCTGGTGCTAATAATGATAAGTATTTGGAGGAGAAATAATGGAAGAAACAAAAAACTATATTTTCGATGTATTTGATAAATACAAATTAGCAGCAGGAAAGTATATTGATAAAAAATGGTTAATAAATGCTAGAGCTAAGGCTTCAGGGAATATTCAAAAATATTTTGATGATGTTTTGCAGCAAATGATTGATGAGGATTTTTTTGAATGCAAAGAAGGACATGGTGATACTTGGTTTCTAACTCAAAAGGGGGAGGATTCCCTATTTGCCTATATAGCAGAAAGGAATAGAAAAATGAACTCAAATGTTAATATAAATGTTTCACCTGTAATATCTCCGACGTTTAGTCAAACAAATACGCAAGATAGCTCAAATACAATAACACAAACTCAAGAATTAAATTTGCAATTGTTCTTAAAAGAACAGCTTGATAAAGAAACATATAAAAAAGTAGAAGAAATAATAACATCTTCGACAACAAAAGAAGATAAAATTAGCAACTTAAAAAACATTATAGGAGATTTGGGATCAAATCTTGTTTCCAATTTACTGGCAAATTTAATAATAGGTCTTCCTTGGTTATAAAAATTTATGGGTACAATTAATGAATAGAGACATTCAAACTTTTATAATTTGGAAAAATGCAAGATGTTTTGAGGATGAAATCCTTGAAAAAATCAAAGCAAAGTTTACAGTCTTGAAAGAATATGAAATCACTTGGACACCTGAATTGTTTGGTGAAAATTTGAGTGCCTTTTATGGTGACAATTTTATTTATAATATGTTTCAACGAAAAACAAGAGGAGAAGGAGCTTTTGTTTTGGTTATTGTTGAAGATAAAAATCCAAATTATATTTTGACGCCTACAAATAGGGGAGAAGTATTAGTTAATGAAAAAACTTTTAATTTAAAACAAGAAATTCGGAAATTAACAAAAACCTTCTCATTTCATTCTTCAAACGATATAGCAGAAAGTAAACACGATATTGCTCTATTATTAGGAAAGAATCTTAATGATTTTCTAAATTCAACTGAGTTGGACGGAAAAAGAGAAATTTTACATCAAGACATCCCAAGTGCAAGAGGCTGGAAGAGTTTATCTGAATTTTTCTATATTTTGAATGAAACCTGCAATTACGTGCTTTTAAGAAGTTTTGATGCAATCCCTGATACTCATACTTATAGAGAAAATGGAGATGTTGATTTATTAGTTGATGATATTAAAAAATTTGTTGCAATCTTAAATCCGACAGCTCCATTACATAAAAATGCTTTCCATTTCTTTAATTGGGTAGATTTTGGAGAGGATAACAAAAACTTATTGATACATCCCAAATTTATAGGTGATAATTATTATGATATAAATATGCAAAAGAAAACCTTGGAAACAAGGCAGTTAAACTCTAAAAGAGTTTATGTTCCAACAGATGAAATGTATTTTTGGACACTTTTGCACCATGGAATTTTTCACAAAGAAAACTGGCAAAAATACGATTTAATATTTAAAGAAATTGCACCGAAAATAGGTATTGAATACAAGGCAGATAAAGATTACCTTTGTCAGTTGATGACAGATTATATGAAAAAAAACGGATATAAAGTTGCTAAACATCTTGACAATGGTGCAGCATCTTTAATGCCACAAAATATTAAAGATAATTCAATATTGAAATCAGAACCCACTTTATATTGGTATAATAATTCAAGTTTTAGATTCTTTGTTTTTAGCGAAGATGCAATTTACTATGAACCAGAACTCGTAACTGAATTTATAAATAGTTATGATATATTTTTAGATTTACACAGACATATTTTAGATTCTAATTCTTATATATATAAATATATAAAAGAAAGAATGCAAAATTGCGAGTATTTATGGTCTTTTGCAAAGCGAAAAGATAAATTTTCTGTATTTAGTTATAAAAATATTAATGGCATAAAAAGTTTTACAAAACACTTTATGCCAGAGCAGGAATGCCTTGAAACTAATTATGTTACATATACAAAACAAGAAAACATTCAATACATTGATTGCAAAATTAAAGTTGATGATATTTTAATAAAAACATATATCCACAAAGGATATAATGCTTTTCTGGATGTTTTGGATAAGTTTTTAAGTGAATTATTTTTTAAATATGAAATACCTGAAAATAGCAACTATTTAATGCCTAACGCTTGGGATTATCTTGCAAAAAATGTGTTTTATATTGAATACGAGAATAATATTGAATATCTATTTTTTGATACTGAGGCAAAGTACAACAAACCTATTCATAAAAGTCAAGCGATTGCAAATGTCATCATAGATTTAGATGATAAATATTTCTTTACTTGGGAAGAAAAATATGCAATATACCGATATTTTATTAACAAATATTTTATTGAAGATATTTGGGCATGGACAACTAAACAGAGAAACAAAGAGGTCAGAGAAATTACTTTAAATCCAGTAAATAAACGTAACTGTAAAGATTTTGTAGAAGATTTTTTACAAGAAAATTTTGAAGAACTTATGAAACAAAATAATAAACCTGAAGAATTAAAGTATTGTTATGCTCACGATAAAGACGATATATTAGATATTAAAACGGAAGATATTTCGGTAGTTGTCCAAGGGGCAATAAATAATGAAATCACACCAAGATGTTTACGCTCTATTAGGACTTTTTTGCCAGATGCCGAGATTATTTTATCAACTTGGAATAATTCTGATGTTGAAAATTTAGATTATGATACTCTTGTTTTAAATCAAGATCCTGGAGCAGTAAAATGTGATATTATTGATAATGCTTTAAACAATCAGAATCGACAATTAGTTTCTACAAAAGCTGGATTAAAAAAGGCAAATAGAAAATTTATATTAAAATTAAGAACAGATTTTGAGCTTCATTCAAATGAGTTTATTAAATATTTTAACCGTTTTCCTATAAGACATAAAGAATTTAATATATTCAAGCATAGAGTTTTAATTAGTTCAATATATTCAAGAACAAAAGGGAATTGGATAGTCCCATATCCTGTATTGTTTCATCCATCTGACTTTTTTATGTTTGGACTAAGTGTCGATATCAAGGAGTACTTTGAACATACAAGATTAGCCACAGAACAAGAACTTGGGAATTGGTGCTATAGGTATCCTGATAGAACCCCCTTTCCTACATGTAAATTCAGATATGCTCCCGAACAATTTTTCTTTCTGTCGTATGCGTTACAATTCTTTCCGAATTTGCAATTTCATGATTGGACAGAGTGGAATGAAGAAAATTTAAGGATATCAGAAAGTCTTTTATACAATAATTTTGTGTTTTTAGATTATAAACAAAGTGGAATTTTTTCCGAAAAACATTCTCACGCTCTTTTGAATTCTAATGATATATTTGGAATAATAAATTTTATAGGTTTTGAGAATGTATATAAAGAACATTTTGATAAAAATTATGAGTTTTTTGTTGAACCACTAGAAGAAGTTTCTCCAATAGTAATCTCAAATACAAAAGAAAAATATATTAAATATAGTAATAAATTACAAAAGCATCTAAATATATTTCTTTATCCTATTAAAAATTTTTTAGATTGGATAATGCAACCACTTTCAATAACTTACTATTTTCTAAGAAAGATTTTTAATAAATATTTTTTGAAGAAAATAATCTCGTGTTTTATTTATGGAAAGGAAAATCGAAGGAAGTTTAGAGATGAATAAAAATATTGATATATTTTATTGTGCGGATGATAAATTTGTACCATACTTGGCAACATCTATAGCCTCTATTTTAAAGAATTCAAATGAAGATGAAAATATTTCTATCTATGTCTTGAATAATGATATAAAAGAAGAAAATAAAAATTTATTATATACATTATCAAATATTAGGGAATTTAAACTTGAATTTTTACAAGTTGATGGTTCTATTTTTGAAAAATATGAAAAACCTGATTATATACATTCAAGTGCATTTCTTTATAGATATTTAATTCCACAAATTAAACCCAATATACAAAAAGCCCTATATTTTGATTGCGACACTATTGTAAAACAATCTTTATGGAATCTATTTAATACCAATATTGATGATTACTATATAGGTGGAGTCGAGGATTACCACTGGATGATGTCTTTTAAAAGGCTAAAACTTAATTCATCTATTGTTGAACCTTATCTTAATAGTGGTGTTTTGTTAATAAATTGCCAAAAGTGGAGGGAAGAAGATCTATATCACAAATTGATAGCAGAAACAAATAATTTAAACCCAAAGGTTTTGGAACAATTGGATCAAGATGCAATTAATATTGTTTGTACCGGACAAAAGCTTCTTTTACCTCCCAAATATAACCTCCTTTCATGTTGGTCAGAAAACAATATGTTTACATCATATAAATATAAAGATTTGCAAGAAGCAATATTATCACCTGTTGTAATTCATTATTCTGGTCCAATAAAACCTTGGATGGAGGAATCATTTCCTGTCGATGAATTTGCGTATGAATTTCACAGATATGTGCAATTAACACCTTTTTATGACAAAAATTTTAGGAAAAGAGTCAGCAGAAGGTGCAAAGAATTAGTTCGCCTTGAAAATGAAATTAGGGAAAACTTAATTGTTAAAATTTTTATTGATTTGAAAAAATTACCAATACAAATTAATAATTTAATCAAAATACATAGTGAATATAAAACAAGAAAAAGAATATTTTTGGAGAAGACTAGTTTATGAAGAAAATTGCGATTCAACTGTTTGGACATTTGAGGAGTTACAAAGATACTTACATATCTTTTAATAAAAATTTATTAGAACCATTAAAAAAAGAAGGCTATGAGATTGATGTATTCTTGCATTCTTGGACTGAAACTGATACTTCCGAACAATCTTGGCATAATATTAATGGTGATACAAGAGGTAGAAACACAAGCAATGATGATATAACTTGTGTACGAAAGTTTTACAAACCAAAGAAATTCAAGTTGGAAAAACAATTGCTAGTTGATAATTTTGAACTCAGAGAAAAGTTTATGAATTTACCTAGACAGTATAGTGCCATTATAAATTCTGCCTACACAAAATTTAGAGTTAATGAGTTAAGGTTGCAGTATGAAAAAGAAAACAATATTCATTATGATTATATTATACAGACCCGTCCTGACATACTGTTTAATAATGAATTCGGCATTGATAAATTTTTAAATACGTATAAAACATATGGTTTTGAAGTTCCTAAAAATTCAGTATTTACAAGTTGCGTTCCGTTTCGTCGTGGTCCTATTGAGTCAGACATATTTTTATGCAGCATTGATTTAATATTATTTTCAGCTCCTGAAGTAATGAATAAAATTAATAATTTATACAATTCTATAATTTCAAAAGAACTTTCTGAAGAATGGGTAAGAGAGAATTTATATTCATTAGAAATTTTATGGTTGATGTATTTAAAATATTTAAATATAGACTTAGTCAGATTGAAGTATTTTCAGTTTGAAGATTATGACATAGTACGTGATATAAAAGAATATTCAAAAATACCACAGTTTAAAGATGCATCAATATTAAAACAGGAACATAAGAAGACTATAAAATTGAAGAAAATTCAAAGAGAAATTTTAAAATTATTTCCTTATTTTATGGTGAAAAAATTTATCGACAAGATAAATAATGAAATTTACAAGGAGTTTTGATGATAAATTTTAAAGATATTTCAGTAGTTGTCCAAGGGGCAATAAATAAAAAACTAACACCTAAATGTTTAAAAAGTATAAGAAAACATCTTCCCGGGGCGGAAGTTATTCTTTCTACTTGGGAGGATACTGATGTTAACGGGTTAGATTATGATGTTTTACTTTTAAATCAAGATCCAGGCGGATTCAAGCACGATTTTGCTATATACAATAAACCTCGTTCAATGAATAATTTTAACAGGCAGTTGATCTCAGCAAGAAACGGGGTATTTAAAGCAAGCCGTAAATATTGTTTGAAGCTTCGCTCTGATTTAGTGCTTAATAATTCTAACTTCTTAAAATACTGGGGTAAGTTTAATAAGCAGAATGAAAAATTCAAGATATTTAAACATAGGGTTTTATGCAGTTCTATTTATTCAAGAGAATATTCTTGCCAGAGCGGTACTGGATTTCCAACCCCATTCCATCCATCAGACTTCTGGTTCTTTGGTTTAACGGAAGACTTGAAAAATTATTTTTCAGCAAGCCCGCTCCAAACACCGGAAGAAGGAGGCAATTGGAAGTTTAACTATCCTAATAGGCTTCCATATACTAGTATGTTATGGCGATTTGCTCCTGAACAATTTTTCTGTGTTAGCTGGGTAAAAAAATACTATCCTACTCTTCAATTTGATGACTGGAGCGATTGGAATTCTGCAAATATAGAATTATCAAATAATATTTTGTACAATAATTTTATCTTTTTAGACTATCAACAATCCGGCATATATGCCCCAAAACATAAATGGGCATATGAAAATCAGAATATAATACAGGGATTAATTAACTTTCAACATTTTCAAAAACAATATCAACAATATTGTGATATATCTTATAAACCTGAAGAATACAAAAAAGATTATAAATCCAAGTTAAAAAAACATTTTCAAAAATTAATTGAACCTTTTAATTGTATAAAAAACTGGTTTGGTGAAATATTTTCAGTTTTATATTATTCCCTTGCAGTTGTAATTACAGGACGGAGGAAACCCTAATGATTGACTCTAAAGATATCTCTGTAATTGTACAAGGTGCAATAAATAAAACCGAAACACCTAAATGTTTAAAAAGTATCAGGAAACATCTTCCTGATGCTGAAATTATTCTTTCCACGTGGGAAGGTGCGGATGTTTCAAATTTAGATTATGACATTTTAGTTTTATGTGAAGATCCGGGCACTGTTCAAATTGAAGAATTTACTCATAAAAAGACATTTAATAATATTAACCGTCAATTATTAAGTACGCAAGAGGGTTTAAAAAAAGCCTCTCGGAAATATGCAATGAAATTACGTAGTGATTTGATTCTTACAAGTAGTGAATTCTTAAAATATTTCGATAAATTTGAAGCAAGAGGAAATAATTACAATCTTTTTAAACATAAAGTTCTCACAGACGTTTTGTTTACACGATTTAATATCAAAAGCGGAAAATTTGAAAATAGAGTTATAATTCCTTTTCATATTTCGGATTGGTGGCTGTTTGGTCTAAAAGAAGATTTAGATACTTATTTTATGGATACGGAATTAGTTAAAGAACCTGAATTTACTAGATATTTTAATTTAGAAGGCAATCAAGAAAAATACACACCTTATGTAAGAGCAAGATTTAAATTTGCACCGGAACAATATTTTGGATATTCCTGCTTTGCAAGAAATTTTGATGATATTTATATGGAAGATGCCGCAGATTATTCAGAAGAACTGATGGAAAAATTCAGACAGGCTCTTGTGAATAACTTTATTATTCTTGAATTTAAACAATCCGGAATATACCTCAATAAATATCCATATAGCAAAAATGAGAAATTTTCAGGCGATCAATATATAGGTCTCTATAACTTTTGGCGGTACGAAAATGAATATAAAAAATATTGTGATGATACTTACGAAATCACAACAAAAGACAGTTTTTTTGAAAACGAAAAACTTGGTTATTCAAAACTAAGAGTATATAAACATATCTCAAAATTAACAGATTCTTCAACAACTCTTACTGCAAAACTTGAACAATTATTTATAGGAATTCCCATTTCAGCTATAAGCTACTTAATTGATGTCATAAAAGAACAATTAAGTGCAAATAAGGAGCAAAACAAATGATATCGTATGATAATTTTATAAATACAATAAAAAACAATCGTGTATACATCAATTACAGCCGGATGTGGCCGTATGTTAAGCCTGTGTGGTTCAGGGCATTATGCTCAATGCTAATCTGTATTCCGATTGGTTCACTGGATGCAGTTATTGCATTAGCACTCAAGCCTTATATGGATTTAGTTATGGTTGAAAAATCTATTGCTTCTCCTTGGTATATTCCGCTTGGTATTGTTGCTTTTACATCTATTCAAGGCGGGTTAAAATATCTGTCTGCTTATCTTTCAACATGGGTTGGAGGAAAAATTACAAACGGGCTTAAATTTGATATGTTCAAAAAACTTCTGACCTTGCCGACATCATTCTTTGATAAGCAAAACTCCGGCGATATTGTTTTTCAATTTAATAATCAAGCCGATTTAGCCTGCAACGGTTTATTAGATAATCTGAGCGTATTTACGCAGAGAATATTCTCCTCAATTTCTCTTGTATGCGTACTTTTCTATAACTCCTGGCAGTTAGCATTAATCGCTGTTGTTGTTCTTGGTTGTGCATTTGCTCCTGTTGCAAAATTACAGAAAAGAATAAAAGGTGTTATGGAAAAAACCGTTTTTGCGGATGCCTCGATTATTACAGAATACAATGAAGTGTTTAACGGTAACAAAACGATTACTTCATATAACCTGCAAAGAAACGAAACAAACAAATTTTTTACAATCTTACAAAATATCTTTACTTTAAGAATAAAAATGGTTCAAAAAACCCAGTGGCTTTCTCCGATGATGCATGTTATCGTATCTGTGGGTATTGCGGCTACAATCGGTTACGGTTCGCATTTGATTATGTCAGGACAAATTACAAGCGGAAACTTTGTTTCATTTATTACTGCACTAATCTTGCTTTATACACCTGTTAAAAATCTTGGCAATAATTTAAATGCCGTTCAATTCTCGTTTTTCTCAATAGAAAGAATTTTTGAAGTATTAGATTCGGTTCCTGAAATAAGAGATAAAGAAAATGCAGTAGTAATGGGCAGAGAACATACAAATATTGAGTTTAAGGATGTTTGGTTCGAATATGTTGAAAATGTTCCGGTTCTCAAAAATATTAACCTGCAAATAAAGCAGGGAGAAACAATTGCTCTTGTCGGGAATTCCGGCGGCGGCAAAACAACAATTGTTAATCTATTACCAAGATTTTATGATATAAAATCAGGTTTAATTACTATTGATGAAATTGATATAAGAGATTACACACTAGAATCATTAAGGCAAAATATGGCTGTTGTTTTTCAGGATAATTTCTTATTTTCAGGCACAATAAGAGAAAATATCTTGTTAGGAAAAGAAACTGCAACGGAAGAAGAAATTAATAAAGCTGTAAAAATGGCATATTTAGATGAATTCATCTCAACTTTGCAAGATGGATTGGATACACAAATTGGAGAAAGAGGAATTTTATTATCGGGTGGTCAAAAGCAAAGAGTTGCAATCGCAAGAGCATTCATAAAAGACGCACCGATAATTATACTGGATGAAGCTACTTCGGCTCTTGATAATAAGGCTGAAGCTGTTGTACAAAAAGCTATCGATAATTTAATGAAAGATAAAACCGTATTTGTCATCGCACACAGGCTTTCAACAATAAGAAATGCCGACAAAATTGCGGTTATAAACGAGGGTGAATTAGTAGAACTTGGAAATCATGACGAGCTTATGTCCATAGAAAACGGACAATACAAGGCTCTTTATGAAATGCAATTTAAAAAGCAGGAATTAAATGTATAAAGGAGGTTATTGAATGAAAAGGCATGCATTATTAATAGGATATTCAGGAGGTGGTTCTAGTGGAGAATCATATTTATCAGGAGTTTCATTGGATTTAGAAAATTACCAAAATTTTCTGATGTCTACTAAAGGCGGTGCTTGGCACAAAAATGAAATTACTATCCTACAAAATACAAGTAAGAGAAAATTAGTTCAAACCCTTGATCAAATAAAGAATGAACTCAATGATATAACTTTAGTGATATTTAGTGGACATGGTGATTTTGAAAATAAAGTTTATTACTGTCGAGATTTTTTAATAAATTCTTCTGGGGAAACAATTTTAGAAAAAGATCTTTATGGATTATCATCTAAAGAAATTTTAATATGCGATTGCTGTGCCAATTATCAGTATAGAAGAGCTGTTGTGGCAAATGAAGCTAAAGATATAAATTTGGATGAAGCTTTTGATAAAAAGAAGTGCGCAAGAGAAAAATATGAAAAAATAATTAACGAATGTCCAAAGCAAAAATTGCGCTTTTACGCTGCACGTGCGGGTTACTCTGCACAAGATACCGAAGACGGAGGACTTTATAGCGTTAATTTATTAAAAGTATTAAAGGAAGCTCATCAAAATATAAATATAGTTGATGCTCATGATAAAGCAGCTGAAATGGTTATCCAAGAATCTTCTGGTGAACAATGTCCTTCAAAGCGTGTAGATAGAGTAATTAACTATTTACCGGGAGCTATATCTATTTAAGGAGTGAATATGAGCATAAGTGCAGAAGTAATACAAAATTGGTTAGTTGCTATAAGTCTAGCAGTTACAACTATTGTTACGATTGTTATACAAATACGTACCAATATAAACAATCAAAAAGAGTTTCTTGACAAACAACTGATTGAACTGCAAAGAATGTCTTTTTATGATCCTTTTGTTGAAGATGAAAAATTTACAAAAGAATGGATTGAGTATAAAGCTAAATATAAAAATGGAACAATAAGTGATAATGAAAAAGGGCAATTTTTAAAATATGATGTTTATACTGAAATGCTTTTTAATTTCTTAAAAATGTCCTGCAAAGTTTATAAAAAAGAAGAAGATTTACTAAACTACGTCGATTTTAAATCTTGGCTTAGAAATCATTCCGAATGTTGGAAAAACCCTTTGCAGGAACATAGCAACAGAGATGTTTATGGTAAGGCAATTTGCAACATGGTTGATGATTGGTTGAAATAATGTAAGAAAGGGGTAAAATGAAAAATGTAAATAATATTAAAAATCCAAATGATAACTTTGATTTGAATGATTTATTGCAGCCCACTCTTTCTTTGTCGGCAGAACACGAATTTTTTCTATGTGAATGTGCAACGATTAAAGAATTTTTAAAAAACGGAATTGATACAATCAGAGGTATTGATTTCCCTAATGAAGGCAAGTTGTTAAATGCAATGTTTTCATTGTCACAAGGCTATGAGAGATTTTTAAAAATTGTTTATGCGCAAATGTATGATCAGATAAATAACAGATATCCGACAAATGACGAATTTAAAAAATTGGGACACAATGTAAACAAATTGTTTGAAGAAGTTATTAATTTTGCAAATCAACTGGGTTTATCTAATGAGTATTTAGCCAAAATCGAGAATAAAGAAGAACCTTATGTTAGTATTATTAATATTTTAAGTGATTTTGCCTCAATGCTTAGATATTATAATTTTACTATGTTAACGTCAAATAATAAAAATCAATCGCCTGTATGCAGATGGCATTCTGAGGTTGAGGAAAAAGTAATTCAAAATAAAAACATCTATTTTGATATTAAAAAATTGGGTATTGCTGAAGAAATGGATAGAAACGATATTGGAATAAGTCTTTTTTATGATTATGATAAAAACAAAATAACTACATTTAAAGAGCAATATATAATTGGTAAAACACAATGTGCAATTAGCAAGTACACAAAAATGTATCTTTGTCATATTGTGAAAGCGTTATGTGGAATATTATATGAAATGCCAAATGGCTATATGTATAATGAATTTTTTTGGTGTTTTAGCTTGGGTGATATTGATTTGAGAAATAGAAAAACTTTGCGACCATAACTTGTACAAGCTTAAACAATTATTTACAAATTATGTCTGGGTATAAATTGACACAGAGTTTGAGAAAAAATGACAGGGGAATTTGAAAAAAATCAGCTCATTTTTTTAAGTTTATAAAGCCAAGTTGCCGAAAAAAATCAAACCATGTGAAACATGAAATCAAACCATGTGCTCTTTTACAGACACTTGTCGGGATGTAACCTTTCAGGTTACCCTCTCAAAAAACTTGCCCATTGGGGCAACTTTTTTTCGGCAGAG
>CALVAW010000032.1 GCA_944325655.1 Candidatus Gastranaerophilales bacterium | reverse complement strand
GTATTCATCTGTCGTAGGACTTGACGCAGTATTAGGTGCACTTGTAGGTATTGGATTAGGTGCACTTGTAGGTATTGGATTAGGTGCATCTTCATTTTTAAAATCTGCTTCATTGTTGTTTGTGTCCGGTTTTTTACATTCGGTAGTATTGTATTCATCTGTCGTAGGACTTGACGCAGTATTAGGTGCACTTGTAGGTATTGGATTAGGTGCACTTGTAGGTATTGAATTAGGTGCACTTGTAGGTATTGGATTAGGTGCATCTTCAGCAGTGGTTTTCGCCTCAGCTTTAAAAACTTCAGATTCAGCTTGAATTTTGTTTATTTCCGTTGCAAGTTCTTTTGCTTTAGAATACTCTGTGGCGTCAGGAAGTCCATCTTCATTAATATCGTAGTATTTTTCACCATTTTCAAATTCAAGTTCAGTTATGTGTGTTTGAATTTTATCTTCAAGTTCAAAGTATTCTGTTGATTTTCCATAATTTGTGTTTGTATGAATTTTATGCTGTTTTACTCCATTGTGGTATTCTCTGTACTCTTCTGTTATTTCACCTTTTTCGTCGTATTTAATTTCTTTATATACATCAATTATACCGTCGTTATTATCGTCAATATATGAATAAAGTGTATTTTTGTCAAGTATTTCCATTATTTGAGAATCTATTATACCATCATTGTTTTTGTCTTTTGGTGTTAGTGTTGTATTATTATTTTCATCAAACAAACTCCCGTCCTCCAGAGGTTTTGCTTCCTTTAAAACAAAATGCGGCATTTCTTCACCTGTTTTATTTGTTTTAAATTTTGAATGTAAATTAAGTGGTTCCATTTTGTCGCTCCTTATAAAATTGTATACTTTTTTTTATCGTCATTTATATATTTTATCTTTATGTTTTTTTTTCTATTATTTACAATGCTTAACAAAAAATAAATTATTAATTTTTGTTTATCTTGTGTTAATGTAGTAAATTATTATCATATATTTGCAATAGCATATAAATGTTACTTATAGATAATGCTAAATTTTATTAAAAATTTGGTGTAGTTACTTTTTGATAAATTTTATGTTAGTATTTGTTTTCAAGGTAGCTAAAAAATTTTTCAAATTTTTTATTTAGTTTCTCTATATCTTCGTTTTCATCTATTTCTATAGTTAATGTCGGTATATTGCGCTCTATACCACAGTATGTTCCAAAACTTCCTGGTGTTGGATATCCTATATCATTTGATATTTTATAGTCAAGAAATTTTGATGCTATTTTTGCAAGTGATTCTGCAGGTCCATCGTAATTAACAACTTTATATGGTGAATGTATTGTTATTATTGCATCAAATTTATTTTTGTTAATTAAATCCACTAAAAATTTTGTTTCAATTTCGCTGTTTGGTTTTTCACCCCCAAAGTAGTCGTTATTTTCGCTTAATATCCAATTTTTTGTCGGAAAGTTTCTGTTTATATCTACTCCGTTTATGTTTTTTCTTTTTTTTGAGGGGTTAAGGCAGGGGATGAAATATATTGAATTTTTGCCGTTTTCTGCATGTTTATTCAGATATGAATTGATAAAACATTCTCCCTGAGGTTCATCCCCATGAAAAACTCCAATTATGAGGAGTTTTTTTTCATAATTGGAGTTTTCTTTTTTAATTAATTTTATAGTCATTTTAACCTATTCTTTGAAACATGTATCCTATACCACGAGCTGTTAAGATTAATTCAGGGTTTGCAGGATCGGTTTCTAATTTTGAACGAAGACGTGAAATATGAACATCTACAACACGCGTATCAATTCTGTGATCCGGCGGATATGCCCAAACATGTTGCAATATTTCATTTCTTGAATATGCGGTACCGGAATTATTTACAAGAAGTTCAAGTAAGCTAAATTCCATGCCGGTAAGACGTATTCTTTCGTTTTTACGATAAACCTGTCTTCTTGCGGTATCAATTTTAATATTACCTGTTGTAATGACGTTTTTCGTTGTTTTTCCGGTAGGCACTGTTATATCTTTGCTTACTGTTCTTCTTAAAACAGCTTTAACTCTGGCTTCAAGTTCTTTCGGACTAAAAGGTTTTATAACATAGTCATCTGCCCCCAGTTCTAGTCCGGTTATTCTTTCAGATACATCGCCCAGAGCAGTAAGAATTATTATAGGAATGTCGGATACTCTTCTTATTTCTCTTGTGACTCCGTATCCGTCCATTTTTGGCATCATTACATCCAAAATGACTATATCGGGGTTTGTTTTATTGAAAAGTTCAATTGCTTCTTCGCCGTCTTCTGCAGTTACAACATTGTACCCTGCCATTTTAAGACGAGTTTCAAGAATTCTTCTTATGCTTGCTTCATCATCTACAACAAGAATTTTTTGTTTAGTATCAGTGTTTTCACCTTGGATGTCTTTCGTCATTTTTCTTCCTTACTTATTCATATTAATTAACAACATTACAAAATATATATTTTTTTGAACTTATATTAACATAAATTAATTTATTTTGCAAAATATAATTAAAAAAGCCCGCATATTGCGGGCTAAAGTTAGTTTTAGGATTGGAGAGTTAATTTATTATGCTAGTTGGATTGTATTTTCTTGAATTTTTTGTTTGATATTATCTTTCAGTTGTTGAAGCTCTGCTTCTTCGGATGCTATTAAAGTTTCGAGTTCACTTTGTTCGTTTTCAATTTCTTTTTGTTTTTCGTTTAATAGCGGCATAAAGTAATTTTGCGCATATTCTTCAAGAGCTTCATCGTAAAAATTGTTGTACATTGTTGATGTATCTAAATTACCGTTTTCATCATAGTAAAGTTGTGCTTGCGCTGCAATTGAAGGGTTATTGTAGTATTGTTGTTGAGTTAAATCTTTATAAGCTGTTGAATAATAATCCGTTTGTTCTTGAGCAATTGTTGCTGCTGCTTCGTTTGAATAACCCATAAAATCTAATGCATCACCGAATAAGTCACTTCCAAATGATGCTATTTCATTTGGTGTGATTGATCCGTCACCAATTGCAGTTGCAAAGCTTGAAAGCTGTCTTAAATAACGAGTTAACTTTAATTGTTCATAAGTATGGTCGTTAATGCTTCTTTGCAGTTCCGCCCTTCTCAGGGACATCGTAATCCATCCCATAACTAACACTCCTACCTAAATTTAAACTAACCTTACAATATAATAAAGTATATTCTGTTATTAAAATTGCTTTTTTTAACTAATTTCTTAATATTTCTTAATATATAAAAATTGTTTTTTGTAGTTTAATTATTTTATGATTGATGATAATTTTTTAAACGAATACGAATCTTTGATTAAGTTAACCGAACGTCCGTCCAGATATATAGGTGAAGAATTCGGTTCTTACGATAAAAATTTTGATAAAGTTAAAGGCAAGTTTCTTTTCGCATTTCCGGATAAATACGAAATAGGAATAAGTAATTTTGGTCATAAAATTATATATGATTTAATTAATAAAAAAGATGAATTTCTGTGTGATAGAATGTATGCCCCTGATAAGGATTATTTAAATTTATTGGAGAAAAATCATAAATCTTTGTATGCTCTTGAAACAAAAAGAAAACCGATTGAATTTGATGTAGTTGGGTTTGGTTTGCAATATGAAATGAGCTATACTACCGTTTTAAAGATGCTTGAAATGTCTGATATTCCTATATTTTCGAAAGAAAGAGAAAATTTTCATCCAATTATTGTTGCAGGCGGTCCTTCTGTTTCAAATCCTGCTCCAATGGAGCCTTTCATTGATGCATTCGTTATAGGAGACGGGGAAGATGTAAATATAGAGTTATTGGATATGGTTGTTAAGTTGAAGGGTTCAGCAAGAAAAGATATTCTTAAAGAAATTTCTAATATAGAGGGCATTTATGTTCCTTTGCTTGCTAAAAAAACAAATAAAAGGATTGCGAAGCTTGAATTTAATAATCATCCGACGTTATCGCCAATTCCGCATTTTGCTTCTGTACATGATAGGGCTGTAATTGAATTAAGGAGAGGATGCGCTAGATTGTGCCGTTTTTGTCAAGCCTCGCATATAAATCTTCCCGTTAGAGAAAGAAAAAAAGAAGATATAGTTGAGCTTACTAAACAATATGTTAAAAATACCGGCTATGATGAGTATTCGCTTTTATCACTTTCTTCAAACGACCATTGCCAGATTGAAGATATATTAAAAGAATTAAACTGTCATTTTAAAGGATCGGGAATTAATGTTTCTCTTCCTTCGCAAAGAGCAGATAAATTTTCTTTGGAATTGGCCGCTTTGATGAATCAGGAGAAAAGAGCTACTGTAACAATTGCTCCTGAAGCCGGTTCAGAGCGAATGAGAAATATAATTAACAAGAATTTATCCGAAGAGCAGATAATAAATGCTACGATTTCTTGCATAGAGAACGGATGGAATAAAATTAAGTATTATTTTGTTATAGGTTTACCTTTTGAAACTTATGATGACTTAGAACAAATTCCAGGTTTAATTGAAAAAGTAAATTTAAAATGCAGAGAAAAAGGATTAAAATATCCTCAAATTACTTGTTCGATTTCTGTTTTTGTTCCAAAACCTCATACGCCTTTTCAATGGGCAAGACAAAATTCAATAAGCGAAATAGAAGAAAAAATTAATTTTTTAAGAAAGTTAAAAGATAAAATTAAAAATGTAAGGTTTAATTTTCATAATCCAAAAATGTCACAACTTGAAGCATTTTATTCAAGAGGCGATATAAATGTTTCTAAATTTATATATGAAATGTATAAAAAAGGGGGTTATTTGGAGTCTTGGGATGAAAATTTGAATATCGATTTATATTATGAAGTTGAGAAAATTTTGAATTTTGATATAGAGGCTCTTGCTACAAAAGAATATGATAATGATTTTAAATTGCCTTGGGATAATATAAATTATGGTGTTGATAAATCATGGCTTTGGAGCGAATATGAAAAAGCAAGAAATGCTGTTTCAACTGTTCCATGTGAAGTGAGGTGCAACGATTGCGGAGTGTGTCGAAATTTAAAAACATCCAAGGTTTTGTCAAAATGAATTATTGATTTTTGAATTTACGATTTTGACAAAGTTGTTGATGTCTATTGGTTTTGTTAAATATGTGTCAATATTATAATTTTTAGCTTTTGCTTTATCGGAATCCATTGCACATGCACTTGCTATTATAATTTCAGGCAAGGTAATTTTTTCTTTTTTTAATTTTTCAAGAAGCGAAAAACCGTCTAATTTTGGAAGTTGTATATCAAGTATTATGAGGTCATATTTTAAATTTTTGATTTTTTTGTACGCTTCTAAGCCGTCTTTTGCAGTATCAGTGTAATATTTTTGATATTTTAAGATATCGTTAAAGAGTTTTAAATTAAGTTCATTATCTTCAACTATTAAAATTTTTTTCATAATATTATTTTTTTGAACTCCATAGTGAATGTTGTTCCTTTTTGCGGTTCGCTTTCAAGTGTGATTTTTCCGTTGTGCAGTTTTACAAGCTCTTTTGTAATTGTAAGTCCCAGCCCGGTTGAATTTTGGTTTTTGGTATATACATTGTTTAAGTGAATAAATTTCTTAAAAATCTTATTGTGATATTTTTTTTCTATACCTATTCCGTTATCTTTAATTTTTAAGATGTAGTCATTGTTTTTTGATTCAGATATAATTTCTATTTTTCCATTTTCTTGAGTGAATTTAATTGCATTTGAAAGCAAGTTATATAAAATTTGTTGAAATTTTTGGTAGTCTGCTTTTATTTTGCCTTCAAAATTTGAATTAAACATAACTGATATGTTTTTATTTTTGTATAACGGTTCCAAAATGTTGACCACTTCTTGAATTGTTTGTGTCGGATTTAATTCTGTCGGAGAAAATTTCATTGCATTAGCTTCAAGCTTTGAAATATCCAAAATTTCATTTATCATTCCAAGAAGATGGAGCCCGGAGATTTGTATGTCTTTAATATATTCTGATTGTTTTTCGTTCAATTCACCGAATATTTTACTGTCTAATGCTTGCGAAAAGCCTATAATTGCATTTAAAGGAGTTCTCAGTTCGTGTGAAATGTTTGCTAAAAAAAGATTTTTTGCTTTATCAAGCTCTTCAAGTTTTTTGTGCTGTTTTTTAATTATTTCGTATGCATTTTCTTTTTCAAGGATATTATCTTGTAGTGCTTTTAGCTGCATTTTGAATACTTCGTTCAGTTCGTAGTCTTTTATTTTATAGCTTATTATATTTGTGATTGTTTCAAATGATGTTTTTGTTGTTTCATTTATTTCTTCATTGGAACTTAAAACACAAAAACCAAAAATCGATTCTTTAATGGCGAGTTTTGCTATATATGTATGTGTTTTTAAAAAATTGTCCCCTGTTGAAGTAAAAGACATTATTCCTAAAGTATTTTTTGTTATTTTTTCAAGATATTTTTTTGGAAATTTATAATTTTTTAAATGTTTTATATTTTTAGCACTTTTTGTTTCGCAATCAGCATTTTCCAAAAAGAAAATTCCCAATGATGAATTTTTATATAAAGATGACATCATATCAGTGAGGTTTGAATAAAAATCTTTTAATCTTGGTTCACCATCGTTTATGATGTCGTTCAATAATTTTAAAGTTTTGTTTAACATAATAAAAATTATAAAATATATTTCAAGTTAAGCAAAAAAATTAATATATTTTACAATTAGTTTTTAGGGAGATTAAAAACATATCCGCCCTTTGTAGCATTTTCCAATATGTTTTCACTAATTTTAGTTCTCAAATTTTTGATATATTTATAAACATAATCAGTGGGCAAATCTAAAATTGCTGCCAAATCTTTTGCAAATACAATTTTACCTTTATTTTTTGCAAAATGTTCTAATACTGCATCTTCTCTTTGAGTAAGTTGTTTTTTGCAAGTTATTTTTGATTTAACATAAGCAAGAGAACCTTCCTTCATGGAAACAAACATTTCATCTTGTGTTTTTTGTGCTTTTTTAGCAACTTTTAAAACTTGCTGTTTGACGTTTTTATTTTCTCTTGATGTATATAATCTTTTTTCATTTTGCATTACTATATCTATAATGTCGCTTGTTTGTTTTTCTTCTTCAAGAACTTTTCCGAGTCTTTTTGCATATTCTTCAAGAGTGATTTTTTCTAAAGAGCTTCTCCATTGTTTGATTTCTTCTTTACTTAGATACTGGCTCATTGATTCCCCCATAAAAGTTTGTTTTATCTTATTTACTTAGTTATATCATGAGTTATTGCAGAAAATCAGCAAATATTTCATAACGTAAATTTTTTTTAAAAACTTTAATATTAGTTACTTTTTGCTTGACAATAAAAAATGCTCGAAACTGAATATTTCGAGCATTTGTTTATTTATGTAAATGATATTAGTCTTGAGCGTGTCCTGCTGTTCCTAATACATCAACCATTTTGTGTTTAACCATTTCTTTAACTGCAGTTCTTCCCGGTCCCATATATTCTCTTGGGTCAAATTTGTCGGGATGTTCAACAAAGAATTCACGAATTGTTGAGGTCATTGCCAGTCTTAAATCTGTATCGATGTTGATTTTTGCTACGCCATGTTTAGAAGCATAGTTAAGCATTTCTTCCGGAACGCCTTGAGCATCAGGCAGATTACCGCCAAATTTATTACATTTTGCAACAAATTCTTTAGGTACTGATGATGAGCCGTGAAGTACCAGAGGATAGTCATATCCGACAGCTTCATTAACTGCTTTTTTAATTTCTGCTAATCTTTCAAAATCAAGTTTAGCTTCACCTTTAAATTTATATGCGCCGTGTGATGTTCCGATTGCAACCGCCAGAGAATCGCATCCTGTTTCTTTAACAAATCTTGCAGCTTCAGCAGGATCTGTGTATGTAGAATCAGCAGCATGAACTTTAACATCATCTTCAACGCCGGCTAATTTTCCGAGTTCTGCTTCAACAGAAACTCCTCTTGCGTGGGCATAATCTACAACTTTTTTAGTTAGAGCTATGTTTTCTTCAAGCGGGAATCTGCTTCCGTCAATCATAACTGACGAAAATCCACCGTCAATGCAAGCTTTGCAAATTTCAAAATCTGCTCCGTGGTCTAAATGCAGTGCAATAGGTACTGTTGTAGTCGCCAGAGCGGCTTCTACCAGTTTGAGTAAGTATGTTTGGTTTGCATATTTTCTTGCACCTGCCGATACTTGAAGAATGATTGGTGATTGTGTTTCTTCAGCTGCTTCTGCTATACCTTGCAGAATTTCCATGTTGTTAACATTGTAAGCACCGATAGCATATCCGCCTTTAAGTGCTTTTTTGAACATTTCATTTGTTCCGACTAATTTTCTTTCTGTCATAAGCTTTTATCCTCTTAAATAAAATAACTCTACTTATTTAATTTAACTTAAAAATATTTAAGTTACAAGAAATTTATAATATAATAATATAGAAGTGAGGTTAAATATGAATAAAATTAAGATTGCTATTGCTTCAGACCATGGTGGTTTTGATTTAAAAAATGAAATAATTAATTATCTTGCATTACAAAAAATTGATGTATTTGATTTCGGTACTCATGATAAAAATTCATGCGATTATCCTGTGTATGCAAAAAAAGTTACTTTAGCAATTTTAAATAATGATTTCAATAGAGGTATACTTGTTTGCGGAACGGGAATAGGTATGCAAATTGCTGCAAATCGCTTTAAAGGTATTCGTGCTGTTTGTCCGGGTAATTCGTATTGTGCAAAGATGTCAAGATTGCATAATGATTCTAACATTTTAACTTTGGGACAGAGAGTTTTGGGAGTTGATGCTGCGTTAGAGATATTGAATGTTTGGCTTAATACACCGTTTGAGGGCGGCAGACATCAAAAAAGAATTGACATGTTGGATGAATAATTATTTTAAGTACGGGTTTTCGTGGTTTTTAGGAACAACATGCGTGTAGCCTAATATATCATTTTTTAATTCATAATTTTCGGGAATAATTCTTTCTTTGGGATTTTTTTTGAAAAAGTCATTACAGATTTTATAATGCTCACCGTCTTTTATAAATCTTGCGCCAGTCGGTAAATATCCGGCCTGATTAATTTTTTGTATTTCTTCATTTGTTAGTCTTGCAAAGATTAATTTTAAAATGCTTAATTTTGGAAGTTCTTGTATTTGCGGTTCTGTTTTTATTTTGCCAAATATTGTATTTTTCTTGCTTTGGGATTTTTTTTGAAAAATATAATTATTATTACGGGCAGGCAAAAGAGTATTTATTTTCATTTTGATTAACTTACATAAACTATTATTGCTATATTGTAACGTAAATACTAATCTTGTACAAAATATTTTTTCATTGTAGAATTTTATTGTGGATATTTAACTTTTTATAAGGAAGTTTACATGTTTGAAAGATTTACGGAAAAAGCAATAAGGGTTATAATGCTGGCTCAGGAAGAATCCAGAAGGCTTGGACATAATTTTGTCGGAACGGAACAATTGCTTTTAGGTTTAATAGCAGAAGGCACCGGTATTGCTTCTAAGACTTTAAAATCAATGGGTGTTAATATTAAAGAAGCCAGAGAAGAAGTTGAAAAAATAATAGGCAGAGGATGCGGTTTTGTTGCTGTTGAAATCCCTTTTACACCCAGAGCAAAAAAAGTATTGGAATTGTCTTGGGATGAAGCAAGACAACTTGGACATAATTATATAGGTACTGAACATTTACTTTTAGGTTTAATTAGAGAGGGCGAAGGGGTAGCTGCTAAGGTTCTTGAAAATCTTGGAGTTGACTTAAACAAATGTCGTTCTAATATTATAAAAATGCTGGGCGAAACAAAAACAAGTTCTTCCTCGGGTTCTGCACTTGCAACACCGGGAGTTAGTCAAACAAAGGCAAAAACACCTTCTTTGGATGAATTCGGTACTGATTTAACTTTAGCTGCTCAAGAGCAAAGATTAGATCCTGTGGTTGGAAGAGAAAAAGAAATTGAGCGTGTAATTCAAATATTAGCAAGAAGAACAAAAAATAATCCTGTTTTAATAGGAGAACCCGGAGTTGGAAAAACGGCAATTGCTCAGGGGTTAGCTCAGAGAATTGTCGATTGTGAAGTTCCTGATATATTGGAAAATAAAAAAATTATTCAATTAGATATGGGGCTTTTAATCGCAGGCACAAAGTATAGAGGTGAATTTGAAGAACGCTTGAAAAAGATTATGGATGAAATTCGCCAAGCAGGAAATGTAATCCTCGTAATTGACGAAATGCATACACTAATTGGAGCGGGTGCTGCAGAAGGAGCAATTGATGCCGCTAATATTTTGAAGCCGGCATTATCTCGTGGAGAAATCCAAGTTATAGGTGCAACCACGCTTGACGAGTATAGAAAATATATTGAAAAAGATTCTGCGCTTGAGCGCCGTTTTCAAACCGTAATTGTTGATCAACCTTCTATAGAAGAAACTATTGAAATTATTAAAGGTTTGAAACCAAAATATGAAGAACATCATAAATTAATTATTTCTGATGAAGCAATTGTTGCCGCTACGGAATTATCAAGCAAATTTATTACAGAAAGATTTTTGCCCGATAAAGCAATTGATATTATTGATGAAGCAGCTTCGAAAGTCAGATTAAATGTTTCTACTTTACCTCCTGAAGGAAAAGAGCTTGATAAACAGTTAAAAGCAATTATTAAAGAAAAAGAAGAAGCTATAAGAAATCAGGAATTTGAAAGAGCCTCCGATTTAAGAGATGATGAAGCTGATTTAAAAGATAAAATCCATGAAATATCCGAAAGTTGGAGAGAAACTCAAGATGAAAATAAACCTGTAGTTGGTGTCGAGGAAGTGGCTCAAGTTGTTGCAACAATTACCGGTATACCTGTTACTAAAATAACCGAGGCTGAATCGGAAAAATTGTTGAAATTGGAAGAAACTCTTCATAACAGGGTTATAGGTCAAGCTGATGCAGTTACTTCGCTTGCAAAATCAATTCGTCGTGCAAGGGTTGGTCTGAAGGCTCCTAATCGTCCAATCGGCAGTTTTATTTTTAGCGGTCCCACGGGCGTCGGTAAGACTGAGTTAGCTAAAGCCCTTGCTGAAGCCGTGTTTGGTTCTGAAGATAATATGGTTAGAATTGATATGTCCGAATATATGGAAAAACATACCACTTCAAAACTTATAGGTTCTCCTCCGGGATATGTCGGCTATGATGATGGCGGAAATATGTGTGAAATAATCAGAAAGAAACCTTATTGCGTTGTTCTTTTTGATGAAATTGAAAAAGCGCATCCCGATGTATTTAACATAATGTTGCAGATATTGGATGACGGACGTTTAACTGATTCTAAAGGACGTCATATTAATTTTAAAAATACAATTATTATTATGACTTCTAATGTCGGCGCAAGCATGATTACAAATACTCAAAAACTTGGCTTTTCTGTCTCGGGAGATGACAAGAAAGATAGATATGAAAAACTTAAAGATACAGTAAATGAGGAACTTAAAAAAGCCTTCAGGCCCGAATTCTTAAATAGAGTGGATGATATTATAGTCTTTGCTCATTTAAGTCACGAAGAAATACGTCAGATTGTTGATTTAATGCTCAAGGATTTATTTAAAAGATTATCTGAACGTGAGTTAACAATTGAAGTTACGGATGAAGCAAAAGACTACCTTGCAAAAGAGGGATATTCTGAAGCTTATGGTGCTCGCCCGTTAAGACGTGTTATTCAAAAGAAGGTAGAAGATGTTCTTGCGGAAGAAATCTTAAGCGGTAATTATAAGCCAAATGATAAACTTAAGATGGATTATCGAGATGATAAAATAATAATTGAAAAGGTTAGCTAAATTAAAGGGCTCTTATTTAAGAGCCCTTTAAAATTATAAGTTTTTAAAAGTGTCGATTGGAATAATTCTTCCTATTTTTTCGAATGAATCGTAATCGTGTCTTGTGCTAAATGTTTGATTCCACATAACATCTTTGCCTACTGCAATACCTGTGTAAGAGTTGCTACCGTCTGTATAGCGGTCTTTTGAATATACGAATACATCGTAATCTTTTTGCCTAACTTCTCTTTGTATTAGTCTTTTGTGGTATTCGGGTATTATTTGGTTTATTCTTGTTGTGAAAAAAGCTCTCCCGCAAAAATTAATTTTTTGTATCATCTTTGTTTCCTTTTTTTTATTTTGACAGCAATAATATAAAACTGCTAAAAAATTATTTTTTATTAAGTTTTGTAAAGAAATTAATCAGATAAGCAATTTTTAATTTGATATATACTTTATATATATGTAAGACATAAATACCTCCCCCCTACAAGCAATTAAGCTTTAACACACAAAACACACTACTAACACACTAACCTTTTCTACACGAGAATCGAGCAAAAAGATTTTCAAAACCCTCAGAAATGAGGGCTTTTTATTTTTTTTGAACTATTATTTTTGGTTAAGTGCGGCGTTAATAAATCCCATAAACAATGGGTGAGGATTTTGAGGTCTGGATTTAAATTCCGGATGGAATTGGCATGCTACAAACCAATCATTTTGAGGAATTTCAATAATTTCTGCTAAAAGTCCATCAGGACTTGTTCCGCTTATAACCAATCCTTTTTTAGTCAATAGTTCTTTGTATTCGTTATTGAATTCAAATCTGTGTCTGTGTCTTTCATTTATTAAATTGCTGTTGTACATTTGATAGGCTTTTGTGTTGTTTTCAATTTTGCAAGGATATGATCCAAGCCGCATTGTTGCCCCGTATCCTGCTATATTTTTTTGTTCTTCCATCAAATCAACAACTTTATATTCCGTATTTTTATCAAATTCTGTTGAATTTGCATTTTTTAGACCTGCAACATTTCTTGCAAACTCAATAACTGCGCATTGCATACCAAGACATAGTCCCAAATACGGAACATTATTCTCTCTTGCATATTTGATTACTTTAAGTTTTCCTTCTATTCCTCTTATGCCAAAACCACCGGGAACGATAATTCCGTTAACATCTTCCAATGATTCTTTTGCATCTTTTTCGGAGGTGATATTTTCTGAAGCAATCCATTTGATATTAATTTTTGTTGAGTTTTTATAGCCTGCATGTTTTAAACTTTCAACAACTGATATATATGCATCATTTAATTCCGTATATTTTCCAACTAAAGCAATTGTAAGTTCTTTTTTAGGATGTTTGATTGCTTCTATCATTTCACTCCAATCTCTTAAGTCGGGCGTGTTATCTTGCAATCCTAAGATTTTTAATATTTGACTTGTAATACCCTGTTCTTCAAGATACAGAGGAACTTCATAAATTGTATCCATGTCTTTGCATTCTATTACACAATCTTTGTCTACCGAGCAAAACAGCGCAAGTTTTTCTTTTTCATTTTTGCCGACAGGGATTTGAGTTCTTAAAACCAGCATCTCGGGTTGAATACCGTAGCTTCTTAAAACATTTACACTGTGTTGCGAAGGTTTTGTTTTTAATTCTCCTGATGTCGGTAAATAAGGCAGCAGCGTAACATGTATAGACATTGAATTATGATAACCAATTTCTGTTCTAAATTGTCTAATAGCTTCAATGAAAGGCAATCCTTCTATGTCACCGATTGTACCTCCTATTTCAGCTATTAAAATGTCGGGGTTGTCTTTTTTTGCCGCTTGAATTAATCTGGATTTTATTTCTCCCGTTATATGAGGAATCATTTGAACCGTAGCTCCAAGGTATTCACCTTTTCTTTCTTTATTGATTACTGTTTGGTAAACGCTTCCTGATGTTACATTATTAATTTGAGAGAGGTTTGTATTTATAAATCTTTCATAATGTCCTAAATCCAGGTCAGTTTCAGCACCGTCTTCACAAACAAATACTTCACCATGTTGAAAGGGGCTCATTGTTCCCGGATCAACGTTGATATAAGGGTCGAATTTTTGTATTGATACTTTGTACCCTCTTGAAACTAATAATCTGCCTAAAGAGGCGGCTAATATCCCTTTTCCCAAAGAGCTTACCACACCGCCTGTTATAAAAATATATTTTGTCATTTTATTCCTTTAATTAATTTTAGGAACTTTGAAAAATTCCCCTTCGATATCGGGCGCATTTTGCATAAGTTCTTCTCTTGTATTTTCGTAAATTTTTACATCTTCCCGCATGACATTTGTAAAATCCATGGGATGATTCATTGGTTCTACGTTTGTTGTATCAACTTCATTCATTTTTTCAACATGTTCCAAAACATCGCTTAATTGATGTGTGAACATTTCTTTTTCTGCTTCTGTTAATTCTAATCTTGCCAGTTTAGCAACATGTTCTACGTCTTTAATTGTAATCATATTTTTTTCCTCACTTACTAAATTAACAAAAAACTTTAGATATTGCAATTTTTTATTAAATTAATTTATAATTCAGTTATGAATAAGAAAAATGTATTAATTGTTGAAGATCATGCACTAACCGCTTTTGCTTTAAAGACTTCTTTAAGTGCGTTGGATTTTTTTTCGGAAATTTTTGAGGCACAAAATGCTTCTTCAGCTTTTAAAATTCTTAGTGAAAATAAAATTGATTTAATATTAATGGATCTTGGCTTGCCGGATATTGACGGAGTTGAAGCCACAAAAGAAATAAGAAAAAAATATTCAAACTTAAAAATTATAATTTTGACTTCACATTGTGAGAAAGATGAAGTCCAAGCTTGCCTTGAAGCGGGAATAAATGCATATTGCACTAAGGATATTAAACCGGATAAACTCGCTGAAGTAATTAAGGATGTATTAGCGGGCTCTATGTATTTTGATTCTTCGGTTTCAAGCTATGTCATGCAAAAAACTTCAAATAAAATTGATACTATTTCGGTTAAAGATTGTTACAATTTGACTCAACAGGAAAAAAGAGTATTAATATTATTATCAAGCGGTTATTCTAATTTGCAAATAGCAAAAAAACTTTCCATTTCTATTAATACAACAAAGGTACATGTTTGTTCCATATTACAAAAAATGGGAGTAGAAGATAGAACACAAGCTGCAATAAAAGCAATAAGAGAAAATATTATAATGTAGGGTTTGTATGAGCTCATTAGCTAAAATTTTAATAATCGATGATAATTCAAAACTTATGGAAGATGCACTTCCTATGTATGGATATGAAGTTACAGCAGCTCATGATGGTCTCATCGGGTTAAAGATTTTAGATGAAAATCCGGATTATGATTTGGTGTTGTTGGATGTGGTTATGCCCAATCTGGACGGTTGGGAGACTCTGAAAGCAATTCGTGCTAATAATAAAATTTCAAAAATTCCGATAATTATGTTGACATCTGTTACGGAAGCAAATAAACAAATTTCGGGACTTAAGTTTGGTGCGGATGATTATATTACAAAGCCTTTTGTATTACCTAATTTGCTGGCCCGTATAGAAGCGTTATTAAGACGCTCTACGTGGAATAAGGATATAAAACAGGTTAATCCTTTGCCTTTTGTAAAGGGTGAAAGCATCTCTCCCTTAACTTCAAGAGAGCGCGAGATTCTTTCGCTTGTTGCAAAGGGTAAGTCTAATTCACAAATTGCAGAGGCATTATTTGTAAGGGAAGTTACAATAAAAACACATCTTAATAGCATATATAGAAAATTAAACGTTGATAACAGGGTTCAAGCTGTTTTGCTTGCTCAACAAACAGAGATAATTTAAAAAGGGAAAATAAATGCAGACAACAGAAAATTTAGTTGAATTAATTTTAAATGACTATGATTCTTTTAAAGAACTACATTCTAAAAATTCTGATTTAGAAATTACAGAGGGGGATTTTTCTCACTGCTCCCTTGAAGATGTCACTTTATCAAATATCGATTTTTCGGGTTCTGCTTTTCAAGAAGCAAATCTTGTAAATGTTGATTTTACGGATTGTGATTTAACAAGCGTTGATTTTTCAAGAGCAAATATTTCAGAGTGTAATTTTTCCGGTTCTATTTTAAATGGTGCTGTATTTAGCTATGCTACAGTTAGTTTTTGTAATTTTTCGGATGCTGATATGGCCGGTTGTAATTTAGCAGAAGCGGATTTGTCTGATAGTGATTTTTCAACAAGTGAAAATCTTGAATCATGCAGATTTGACGAAAGCACAGTTTGGCCCGATAGTGATAAATTACCCGAAGATTTTGATTGCACTTATAATTACGATCTTTCTTCTTTAAGGGAAGATGAAGAAAGTTCTCCGGAGAATTATTAATTTTCAATTTTTAAATCAAGGTTATTTACGCTCACTATTCTTGTCTTAGAGCAATATTTTTCTGATTTAATTGAAAAAAATTCAGTGTCTTCGAGATATGAAATGTTTTGTCCGCCTTTATAAAATATTATAATATCTTTTTCTTTTACTATAATACTTTTTATGTAAGAGCCTTTGTTATTGTAAAAATCAATTCTTGCGGATCCTTTTTCAATAATTAATATTTCAGAAAGTTTGTTTGCTTCGCTTTCTTTTTCTTCATGAAAAAGCGCTCCGGTTTTATCGTCTTTTTTTCTTTTTAGTAAAGCAAATTGAATTTCATCTTTTTCATCCGTAAAGAAAATATCTTTATCGGTTGTTTTATGTAAATTTATGATTTTAGCATATATTATGCCATTTTCTTCTATTATTTTATCCATCAATGTTAACGAGTTTATTGTTTTCGTCTACGTGAGCGATTTTTGGTTTAAATGTTTTTTGCTCTTCATCGTTTAACAGAGCATAAGCTACAATTATAATTTTATCTTTGACTTGTGCTTTTCTTGCCGCTGCTCCGTTTAAGCAGATTATGCCGGAATTTTCTTCACCTTCAATAACGTATGTGGAAAATCTTTCTCCGTTATTTATATTTAATATTTCAACTTTTTGATTTTTTTTGATTCCTGATGCAATGAGCAATTTTTTGTCAATAGTAATAGAACCGACATATTCAAGATTTGCTTCGGTTACCGTTGCTCTATGTATTTTGCCGTATAAAAATTCACTTAACATATAATTATTTTAACATGAAAAAAAAGTAGCAAAATATTTTTTGACAAAAATAAATGCGGTTTTTTAAACCGCATAAGTCAAGAAAGGAATGGTTAGACTATTAACTTCCATGATTATGACACATAAAAAAATACTAGTGCAAATTTATTACTAAATTGTTACATATACTATACATATTGTTGTATATTTATTCCGATTTTATAGTTTAATCATTACTGATTGATATTCGACCGTTTTCATATTCTATTGCGGCTCCATTGGGTAATTCGACTCTGTAGCGGCTTTGGTGTTCTTCCGGTACGTTCAATCCTAAGTTATTTATAAGTTCTATGTAATCTTTTTCATTAATTTTAGTACCTTCAAATGTATTTCCGTTAACGTATTCCCGTAAGGCATCGTAGTCTTTTATTTTTACATAATATTCTATAGTTGCCAGAGTTTGTTCTTTTCCATACGCAGCATTTATATCTTCTGTCGGATTTTCGCTTTGTTTTAAATCTTCTGTTTGTTCTGTTTTTCTTGCTAGGTCTGCTGCATATTCTTCAGAATAATTTACACTTATTTTTCCGTCATTATATTTGATTACCGTTCCGTCATCCAATGTTGTTTCATATTCATTTTCGCCTACTTGAGTCATTGAGTAACCCAGTCTTGTCATTAAAGATTCATATTCTTTTTGACTGACTGCTACATCACTGTATTCATTTTTGTTTAATATTTCTTGGATATTATATTCTTGATTTCTTATTGCCTCTTCGATTTCATCCAGCATATATTCTTTGTTGTAGTCTATATGGACTTCTTCATCATAAGGATCTGTTGTGGGAGGTGTTGTGTCCTCTGCGTCACGAATTGTAATTTCTGTATTTTCATTTTTCATGAATAATAAATTGCCGTTTGAATCAACTATCGTCATTTCCCCATTAGTTAAATCTATTGTTGCGCCGTTTAAAGTGTCTTCATCAAATTTACTTATTAATTCTTGGATACTATCTTCGTCACCATATTGTTTGAATGTTTCAAAATCAACATTGTGTGCCGATATAAGTTTATCGTTTTCATCGTATTCTAAGGTACCGTTTTCAATTTGAAGTATTGTTTTTAATTTACCGTTTGAATCTATTTCATACGTATAGTTATTATTTTCTATTATTATTTTGCCTTTTTCTTGTTTGATTGTTGCATTTTGACTTATTTCTCCTGATTGTATTTTTGAATTTATTGCGGTAATTGTTGTCGTATCAAAATAGTCACTATAATTTTGTGCTATTTCAACAAAATTTTCTATTGTGCAGTTTTCAATTGTAACTTTTCCTTTATTATCAAACTGTGCAATTAATTTACCGTCTTCTGAAATAACATATTTTCCTATATCATTATGTTTTGAATTTTCTATAAGATAATTTCCTTCACTTTGTTCAATTATTCTGATTGTTTCATTTTCAAGTTTGAGTTGAATTTCAGTTTCTTCATTTAAAAATTCTATTTCCTGTATAGTTCCGTTTATACCGAATTTTTCAAGAATCGGTGTGTACTTTTCTCTCGCTTCTTCAAATTGTTCCGCTTCAAGTGCAATTCGACTTGCTTCTTGTTCTTCAATTTTTTGAAGTGATTCTTGTCCTAATGGAATATAAGAATCTATTTCATCTGTTTTAACTGTTACTTCAAATATTCCGTTTTGCACTCCGTTTTGTGTTAAACCGCCTTGTATAACTTTTAAACTTTTGTCTTCATTATATCCGGATACAATTGCAGGGAATGTACCATCTTTTCCGATAAATATAATATCACCTATTTTATATTCATAATTTTCAGGAATTTCTTGTTTTCGCTCATTTAAACAACTTTTGCTAAAATCTCCGTTTTTAATTATATTATTTAACGTTTCATTGTTGTCTTTAAACATACAGTATGCAACTTCAAGCACTGTTTTTGACGATACTTTATCAGCGCTTGAAAAATCAGGAGCGCCTTCAGGTAAAACAGGAACTATTCCGTTTTTACCTATACCGTCACCTATTGCACCTCTTAATTGGCCAAGAACAGTGTTGATATTTGAATTATATTGATTAACACCTTGAGTTAAAGCTTCTGCATCATAAGCCGCTTTTGTCGCTTCTTGTTCATTAACACCTTGAGTTAAAGCTTCCGCTTCAAGTGCAATTCGACTTGCTTCTTGTTCTTCAATTTTTTGAAGTGATTCTTGTCCTAATGGAATATAAG
>CALVAW010000031.1 GCA_944325655.1 Candidatus Gastranaerophilales bacterium | reverse complement strand
TGATAAATATAATATGTATTGCGCTGCCTGCAATTCAACTTCTTGTACAAAATGTACTGACGGATACTATTTATCAAATAATAAATGTATAGCGTGTATTTCAGGTTGCGCAATCTGTACTAATTCTAATACATGTACAACTTGTTATAGTCACAATTACATCACAACATCAAATACCTGTAAGGCATGCTCATCGACTATAACTAACTGTGTCACTTGCAGTAGTATTTCAAATTGCACAATGTGCGTAGGCGGTTATTATCTTAATTCATCGGGAAAATGTTCATCTTGTACCAATATAGCAAACTGCTCTACCTGTAGTAGCGGTTCTGTCTGCACTACGTGCAATACAGGTTATTATGTAAATTCAAATAATACATGTTCAAAATGTACAATTGCAAATTGTGCGTTATGTAATAAAGACGGGACATGCCTTGCATGCAATAAAGATTATTATTTATCTGATGATAAAAAATCTTGTTTAAATGACAGTGGTAATTTTAATTGTTCAGATTATAATTTTATGAAAATCGGCAACCTTTGTGTTACAAGAAGGAATATGGGAGATAGCTCTATTCTTAGAATTCCCGATACGGTGACTACCGCGCAAGCCGGAGTTGAAACTTGTTATTCTGCATCCGAAAAATGTTGTTGGGTAGGTAAAACAAGCGGTACAGATTGCAATTCAAATAATGGGGGTTATAGCGGATGCGATAGAACATTGTGTAATTATGCAGCAGCAGAAGAAATTTGCGCTAAATTTAATTACGCAGGTAAAGCTTGGAGACTGGCAACTCAAGATGAGGCACTTCTTTGGGAGAAAGCTTCGTTTGGATTAGGCTCAAACGGTTTAATGTTATGTACGCAATCAGGAGCATTTTCGGAATTGGCATATTGCGGCGAGCGTGCCTTATGTAAAGGTGTACCGACATCAATTTGTTACCCGAGAGTAGTATATACAGCCGGTTCAAAAGGCATATCTTTTACTGTAGGTTCTTTTATTATAATAAACAGCGGAGTAAGCTCTACAGCTGCATCTGTCCGCTGTGTTACTGAAATGGAATAAATTTCATATTATTTTGTGTTTTAGTTGGTTGATATTTATAAATATCAACCTTTTTTTAAAGGATTATCTGTTATATTTGCCTTGATAATATGCTGATGAATATCTTTGATTTCTTGTAATGGGTTTATAAGTTTGACTTTTTTCGATATTTGGGTATGAGTTATATGTTCTTGGATATTTTATATTTCTTGTGGGGCTTGTGTTATATTTCATTTGCCTTCTTAGTGCCATTGCTCTTTGGTTTTGGAGTTGTTGCTGGATTCCAAGATATTCGCTATACTGATATTCGCCGAAATCTGCACCGGCAGAAATTTGAAATGACATTAAATATATA
Source organism: Candidatus Gastranaerophilales bacterium (assembly GCA_944325655.1). Classification (GTDB taxonomy): domain Bacteria; phylum Cyanobacteriota; class Vampirovibrionia; order Gastranaerophilales; family Gastranaerophilaceae; genus RUG14156. The sequence continues at coordinate 17,869 of CALVAW010000031.1, read as the reverse complement.
ACAAATAAAAAACCGATTATTTTATTCATAATTATATTATAATGATATTTTATAAAAATTTAACCGTCTTTTGGACGGTTAAATTTAATTTATATCCCATCTGCCGCAGGTTCCTCCCCAGCGAGCAATAATATTTCCTTTTATGTCGGATATTTTTTTGATTTCACTTCTGTCTTGTTGTTCTTTGCCTTCAAGTATTGTTATAACTTCGCAATTATTGGAACATCCGTTACAAGTGCAAGTTATACTGTGGAATTCCATATCTTTTATTGTCCAGCCTTTAAATTTTGTCGGACGATTAGTGTATTGATGATGTTCCATAGCAAGCATTGCTGCTCCTATTGCCCCCATTGTTTGATGATTGTCGGGAACTATAATTTCATGTCCGAGAGCTTCTTCGAATGCCTTCACCATGCCCTTATTTGTTGCAACACCGCCTTGAAAAGATATGGAAGGAAGCAAATCTTTGCCTAGTGCAAGATTGGAAATGTAGTTTCTGACCAATGCTTGGCATAATCCGTATAATAAGTCTTCAACTGCATAACCAAGTTGTTGTTTGTGAATTAAATCGGATTCTGCAAAAACTCCGCAACGTCCTGCAATTCTGGCAGGAGATTTTGATTGAAGCGCAATATCACCGAAATCTTTAATATCGACGTTTAATCTTTGCGCTTGATGGTCAAGAAAACTTCCTGTTCCTGCAGCACAAACCGTATTCATGGCAAAATCAGTTACAATGCCGTCTCTAAGTATTATAATCTTAGAATCTTGTCCGCCTATTTCGAGTATTGTTTGTACGTTTGGTATTGCATTTGAAGCAGCAACGGCATGCGCTGTTATTTCATTTTTTATAACATCGGCACCGATTAACGCTCCTGCAAGATTTCTGCCTGAGCCGGTTGTACCTGCGGAGCAAATCTCATATTCTTTGCCATTTGATTGAATTAAAATATTATCAAGACATTTTTGAACAGCTAAAACAGGCTGCCCTGCAGTTCTTGTCATGTAGCTGTCTACATATTTTCCGTTTTCGTCAATAATTGCTATCTTTGTAGTAACGGAACCTACATCAATTCCTAAATAAACTTTCATCATACATTAATTTTAATACAAAAATAAAAATATTAAAAATATTTCAGGATGGCTTTTTTATGTTATTATTACTAAAAGGGTATTGTATGAAAAAAACAAAGATAACATTTGGAACAGACGGTTTTAGAGGCATTATTGCAAAAGAATTTACTTTTGATACGGTAGAGCGAATTATTAAAGCTGTGTGTTTATATTTGTATGAATTAAAAACAAATAAAAATACAGTGATAATCGGATATGACCCCAGATTTTTAGCAAAAGATTTTGCGATTTTTGCAGCAGAACTTTTTAAAAACTATGGTTTCAAGGTTATTTTATCTTCTAAAGTAGTTCCGACTCCAATTGTTGCATATTGTGCAAAGAATCATGAAAATTCAATAGGTGCAATTATGCTCACTGCTTCGCATAATCCTAAAGAATATCAGGGTATTAAATTTATTCCAAATTACGGAGGCCCCGCCACAAAAGAAATTACGGACGAAATTTTAAAATTTATTGATAAAGATATTATAGAAAAAGATGGCGGCGAAATAGTTGTACAAGATTTGGAAAGTACTTATTTTAATCATTTGCAAAATATTATAGATTTTGATTTAATTGCAAAAAATCAACCAAAATTAATATATGACGGGTTATTTTCTTCATCTATAGGATATTTTGATAAAATTTTAGACAAAAATAAAATTAAATATGAAAGTTATAATATGTTTCATTCTTCTGATTTTGGAGACGGCTTGCCCGAACCAAAAGAAAAATTTATGAAACATAAAAAAAATGGCTATGTTGTAATGGCAAATGACGGTGATGCTGACAGATACGGTGTTTTGGATGAGGACGGTAATTATATAAGTCCTAATATTGTTCTTGCTATGCTTTTAAAATATTTAAAACTTGATAAGAATAAGCAAGGTGCAATGATAAAAACAGTTGGAGTGAGTAAATTAGTTGATATTGTTGCCAATAAAGTAAATGTTCCTATTATAACAACTCCGGTCGGGTTTAAATGGTTGTCTGAATCTATGAGAAAAAATAATGCAATACTTGCGGGCGAAGATTCAGGCGGTCTTTCAACGGGAGAGCATATTCCGGAAAAAGACGGAATATATGCAAATTTATTGATTTTAGAAATGATGGCATATAAAAATAAATCTTTAAAAGAACTAGTAAAAGAAATAAAAGATTTTGCAGGCATGGTTTTTTATACGGACAGGGTTGATACAAAATTAGAAAATGAAAAACAAGCTGAAATTTTAAAAAACAAATTTGATTTAATTAATTCAATGGCAGGTTATAAAATTATTGAAAAAGATACTGTTGACGGAGTAAAAGTTTTTCTTGAAGATAATTTAAGCTCCGTTTTAATAAGAAAAAGCGGAACTGAACCTCTATACAGGTTTTATATAGAAGCGGACAGTGTTGATAAACTTAATGAAATTAAAAAGTTTATTGAAAAAGAAATTTCAAATTAACTCGGCATTGACATTTCTTTTAAGAATATAGTTGCTTTTGCAAGTATTGTTTCTCTTAAAGCGAGTGGGTCATTTATGCTGAAATCAAGTTTATTCATAACTTTTGGTTCAAGAAGCGGAGTTTGAATATTTGCCTGCACTAATCTATCGGCGCAATATACTATTCCACATACAGTAGGCAATGAGCTTTGTGCCGGATCATGGTGGTATCTTATACAGTTTGTTAAAATTACCGGCAGCTGCCATTTTTTAGAAATTAAAGCACCCAATACACAGTGGTTAGTCCCGAATTGCGCATCTTCAATATCTATAAGACTTATATTCCCCTGAGAAGCTAAATATTTTACTTTGGAATATTTTAAAGGATTTTTAGCATTTAAAAGCATTTTACCAATGTCGTGTAAAAATCCTATTACAAATGCGTCATCAGGATTAATTACTCTGTATTCTTTAGCTAAAATTTCAGCTGCAACAGCGCATTTTATAGAGTGCTCCCATAATTCTCTGCTGCCTTGAGCTGTCATCATTTGTTTTAGTGCAAGACTCATAATTATATTTTTTGCTTTCATCATTCCCAAAACAACAAGAGCTTTGTTAATTGATGTTATTTGTTGTCTGAATCCGTAAAATGCCGAGTTTACGAGGCTGAGCGTTTTTGTTGATATAGCTTGGTCAACCTGCATAATTTTTGCAAGCTCTGCAATGCCTGTCGCAGGGTTTTTGATAACGCTTAAAGCTTTTACCATGACATTCGGCATGGGGGGTATGTCTTTAAATTCAGCTACAATTTGTTGCGGATCCATTTTATTTGAATTATTATTCATCATATTTCTATACCTGTAAATGTTTTTTAATGCTCATAAAGCTTCCTATTGAACCAAAAGCAACTCCTAATGTTAATACACTAAATAATACGGTAAATTGTGCTAAAGGATCAATTGAAATCATAAAAAATTCATGCATTTTAATTATATAACTTTGTACAACATCAATCGGGATAATTGCAACAAGCGCACCTAAAAAGCCATATATTGCTCCTTGCAGTATAAGAGGGGTTTTTATATACCAATTTGAAACGCCCATCAAACGCATTATTTCAATCTCCTCTTTTCTCGATTGAATTACTAATTCTATTGTATTGTTAATTATTGCAATTGTCAAAATGCAAACTATTACAACAAAAACAAATGTTGCTGTATTTATTATAGCATTTATCATTTCGAATTTTTGGACTAAATCTTGAGCATAACTTGCATCATCCACACCTTCGACTTTTTTGAGGTTGTCTATGACGGTTGCTATATTTTTAGTGTCATCTAATTTAACTCTTAATGTATTTGGCAGAGGATTAGATATATCGGGTACATCAATTTCTTTTTTTAATTGAACCCATGAGGCTTCTTTTGATATAAAAGATACTTTAACAACATGTTCTATATCTCTTACCTTATTGATTGTTTGATTAATATCTGCATCTTGCGATAAATATGCACTGACTTCAAGAGCTGAACCCATAGAACTTATAAAGGAATTGAGCGCAAGAGTTACTCTGAAAATTGAACCAAATATCGTTAAAATTGCAGCTATTGTTGTAATTATAGCTATATTAACGAGACCGGTTTGAGCAATACCCTTAAAAGTTTCTATTGCGATTCTGTATGTAATTCTAATTTCGCTAAGCCAATCTTTTGGGATGCGAGATTTAACTTTTTGTTTTAAATTTTGGTTTTTTGTTTTTCTAGTCATAGGTTCCTGCTTGTATATCTCTTATTATTTGACCATGATCAAGAGTTACGACTCTTTTTCTGAAATAATTAACCATTGCTTGATCGTGTGTAGAAACCAAAATGGTAATTCCTCTTTGGTTGACTTGTTCAAGTATTTGCATTACTTCAAGTGAATTTTTAGGGTCAAGATTGCCTGTGGGTTCGTCTGCTATCAATAGCGGAGGACCGTTAACTATTGCTCTTGCAATTGATACTCTTTGTTGTTCGCCGCCTGAAAGTTCGCAAGGTTTAGAACGATATTTATCTTCAAGTCCTACAACTTTGAGCGCTCCCATGACCCTTGATTCTATCTCACGTGATGAAATACCCATAGTTCTTATAACGTATGCAATATTGTCATATACCGTATGATTTTGAAGGAGTTTGTAATCTTGAAAAACTATCCCCATGCATCTTCTAAGACTCGGAATTTTATTTGGCGATAAATTTCCTATATCGATGCCTGCAACATATACGTTTCCTCTGGTAGGACGTTCTTCAAGGTATAACATCTTCATTAAAGTTGATTTTCCTGCCCCTGATGAGCCGACTAAAAACACAAACTCTCCGGGACGAATATGAAGGTTAATTCCTCTCAGTGCGTATTTATTTTTATATTGTTTGACTAAATCTCTTACTACTATCATCTTACATCCATAAATTTAATTATTTTTTCATAGATTTTTTTATCGGTCAAGCCGTAAAATTCCATTAATTGACGTTGTTCGCCGGATTGTCCGAATGTGTCTTTTGTTCCTATTCTATATACTTTGCAAGGAGCATATTGAGATAGACTCTCACAAACTGCAGAGCCGAGACCGCCTATTATACTGTGGTTTTCAACTACGATTACTTTTTTTGTTTTGGAAGCACTTTCTTTTAGTGCAATATGGTGAAAAGGTTTAACAACCGGATAGTGCAAAACATCTGCTTCTATACCGACTTCATGAAGCAATTTAGCTGCTTGCAGTACTTCATACAATGTTTCTCCGTTTGAAACAATCGTTAAATCTTTACCGTCTCTTAATTTTACTCCTGCGCTGGGGTTGAATTTATATATTTCAGGGTCAAAAATTTGTTTTAAATTTGTTCTTGGAATTCTGATATACATAGGTCCTTGAGTGTTTGCGGCATATTCTATTACTTGGCAAACTTCAACACAATCTGCAGGAACAATTACTTTCATATCAGGAATAGAACGCATATATGATATATCTTCTAATGCTTGATGCGAAGCACCGTCTTCTCCCACTGTGATGCCTCCATGGGTAGCTACAATTTTGACGTTAAGTTTTGAATAGCAAATAGTGTTTCTGATTTGGTCAAGACATCTTGCGGTTGCAAACATTGCAAAAGTGCTTGCAAAAACAGTTTTACCTCCATAAGCAAGTCCTGCTGCCGTTCCCATCATATCTTGTTCTGCTATTCCGCAATTGAAAAATCTTTCAGGGTAGGCTTTTGCAAATTTACAAGTTTGGGTTGAACATGATAAATCGGCATCTAAAACAACTATATCAGGATTTTTTGCTCCTAATTCAACTAATGTTTCACCGTAACAATTTCTTGGAGAACCTGTCGTTTGTGTTTTACTTAGCATTTAATTCCTCCAATGCTTTTTTCAGTTCTTCATCATTTGGCGCTTTGCCATGCCAGGATGGATTATTCTCCATAAATGATACACCTTTTCCTTTAACGGTATTTGCAATAACGGCAGTTAATTTATTTGATTTTTTTGCGCTTAAAAGAGTTGTTTCTAATTGTTCATAATTATGTCCGTCTATTTCAAAAACTTCAAAACCGAATGCTTTTAATTTTTCATCCAGAGGTTCCAGTGTTTTAACTTCATCTATGGGCCCGTCTATTTGTAAATTATTTTTATCAATTATGACAACAAGATTGGTAAGTTTTTTACTGTTTGCATTCATCAAACTTTCCCATACGCTTCCTTCTTGCATTTCGCCGTCTCCCATTAAAACAAAAACTTTTGAGTTTATGTTATCAAGACGAAGAGCAAGTGCAATTCCGACGCCGATGGAAAGCCCTTGACCCAGCGAACCGGTTGAAACTTCTATTCCCGGAAGCTTTGTTCTGGAACTTGGGTGTCCTTGCAGTTTGGAGCCAAGTTTTCTAAAACCGGTCAATAAATTTTTGGAAAAATATCCGCAATGAGCTAAAGTTGCATATAGTGCAGTGCTGGCATGCCCTTTTGATAAAACAAATCGGTCTCTTTCTTTAAAATCTATTGCTTTATCCCATTCGAGCGGAACATTTAAAACTTTTTTATATAAAACCGCTAAAATATCAACACAAGAACAAGCACCGCCCGGATGACCCGATTTGGCATCATGTATCATTTTTAAACAATCGCTTCTTACGGCTTTGGTAAATGTTTTCAAGTTATCAACCCTTCTTTTTTACAGTATTTATTATACACTTTATTAAAAATATTGGCAAAGTAGGAAATATGCGTTTAAATCTTTCAGGTTGTTTGATTGTTCGATATAACCATTCGATTCCGAGCTTTCTGTATATTTCAGGTGATTCTTTAACTATTCCCGAAAATACATCAAAGCTGCCGCCTACTCCAACCATTGTGCAACCTGTTAAGTTATTTTTTAATTTTGAAATTATTTCTTCTTGTTTTGGAGAACCAAGACCTACAAGAAGAATTTGAGGGGAAGCGTCAATAATTTCTTTAATTATTTCTTCATCATTCTTAAAATATCCGTTTCTTAAATACACTATATTTAAATTTGGATATTGTTTTAAAAAATTTTCTTTTGTTTTTTGTATTATTTCTTCTTTTGCTCCCAAAAAGGCAATTCTATAACTATTTTTTGAAGCCAGATTGATTAACTTTCTTGAAAAATCAACCCCTCGGATTTGGTTTTGATTTATATTTTGCAATTTAAGGGCCATTTTAACCCCGACGCCATCTGTAATATTTAAGTCGGATGAATTAACAATATTTAAAAAAGAAAGATTCTTTTGAGCGTTCATTATCATTTCGGGGTTAATTGTTATTATATGGAGATTGTTTTTTTCTTCAATTGATTTTTGAACTAGCTCAATGGCTTCTTTTTCATCAACTAAATCAACACGACAATTTAGGACAGTTGTATTTTTTATCATAAAATTATCGTATCATAAATTTAAAAATATAAAAATACGGTAAAGTTTTTTAAATAATTTCTTGGTTTGACTATATGCTTTTTGTAGATTAAAATTTATGTAACAACTAAAGGAATTCAAGAAGGATTATTTAATGAATAAATGTGTAGCTGTTGTCGGTTGCGGCATTTGGGGAAGAAATATAGTAAGAAATTTTTATAATCTTGGTGCGCTTCATAGTGTTTGTGATTTGGATGAAGAAAATTTGAAAATGATAAAAGAACTTTATCATGATGTGAATATTACCAAGAATTTTGATGAACTTTTAGCAAATCCTGAAATTCTTGCGATGTGTATAGTTACACCAAGTCATACTCATTTTGAAATTGTAAAAAAAGCGCTTTTGGCAAAAAAACATGTTTATGTTGAAAAACCAATTTCAACTTCTGCAAATGAAACAAAAGAATTAAAAGAGCTGGCAGAGCAGATGAATGTGAAATTGCTGGTAGGGCATTTATTGTTGTATCATCCTGCGGTAAATAGGTTAAAAATGCTTATCGCTCAAGGTGTTTTGGGTAAAATAAAATATGCTCAATCTGACAGATTGAATATTAATTATTTTAAAAATGACAGGAGTGTTATGTGGGATTTAGCTCCGCATGATGTTTCAATGATAGCCCATGTAACAGGAAAAGCTCCTGTTAGAGTTTTAAATGCGGTTGGTGTTGCAAGTGAATTTGAAAATATATTTGATATAACCCACTTAACTATTGAATTTGAGGATGGATTAATAGGGCAGGTTTCTGACAGTTGGATTCATCCGCAAAAAAGAGTTACTTTGCTTGTAAGAGGCGAAAAGGCTACTGCAATATTGGATGATACAATTACAGAGGGCAAATTAAAGGTATATGATAATAAAAAGAATGCTCAAAAAGATATAGAAGTCTTTGATTATCTTGAAATTGAGCCTTTAAAACTTGAATGTCAACATTTTTTAAATTGCATAGAGCATGATAAAACCCCTCGTTCTGATGGCGAAAACGGATATATGATAGTTAAAATATTAGAGGAAGCTGAAAATATTATGCTTGGTTCTAAAAAAGATATTTTAGATAAACATAAATTTAAGCTTTCAAGATCCAAGTAGTTAATTTTTAGATTTTATGATTTTATATTTTGTTGGTTTTTAGTGCAAATGCAAAGCCTTTATTTGAGCTGATTGTAGATTTATATAAATACGGGTTGAATAAATTTGCGATAAATTCAGGTGAATTATCAGGTATCATATATGGAAATATAATTCCAGAATGCCCTCCTTTAAAGCCTTTTTTGAGATATTTACTTAGTGCGTATTTTTCGCTTTGAGTAAAAATAGATGAATTATTACCTGCGGAAATGTGTTCATTTGGTTCATTTATTTTATGATTTGTTAAGATTTTATATTTTCTATAGGGCTCATCTTCTTTTGTGTGGGTAACTATAGGGAAGAAACAAATATCGGATGAGCTGAAGATGTATTTCGGCATTGAATTTTTTAGAAAATCATAGCAAAATTCTATGCTTTCTCCGCTTATTGAAGCATCATCCAGAATAATTATTTCTTGATTGTTTTTAATATTTTCATAAAATATTGTGGTTTGTTCGGCCGGAATATTGTTGCACTTGGCAAACATGTATGTAATAATTCCATAACTTTTTTGTTTGTCCGGAATATAAAATACAGGTTTTTTTTCTGATTTTGCAATTAATTTATTTAATTTTGCATTAGCTTTTTTCATCTCCATTTGAAAACTTGCAGGTGAAAAAATGATACAAAAATTATCAAGATATTTCATTACTGCTCTTTGATATGTTTTTAAATCAAAATCATTATCTGCGTTTTTGGGTAATGTATTTAATTGTTTTTTAATTTCTTCTTTTGTTATGCTTCTGGTTTTTAAGTTTTCTAAAATTGTTTCAGGTGTGATTTTTTTTGGCATCGGTTTTTTAGCAATAATAAATTCGCCTTGAAAATCGGGATATAGTTTTTTAAATCTTTCAATTAAGTCTTGATTTAAAACATCGTCTAATTTTTCTCCTTGTTGAACTTTTTTTATGACATCCAATGCCAGTGATTCCAGATATCCCGAGCCGGAAAGAAAACCTGCGCTATAATATTTTTCATTGCTTGCTTTTACATCAAACCCATCTAAAATGATTATTTTTGTAATATCGGAATTCATAAGTTCTTTTGTTAATTGGTAGTCAATATTTTCTGCAAATAATCGGGGATTGTTTTTTGCTTCTTCAAAAGATTTTAAGAGTATATCATCTAAAAAAATTCCATATTTTGAATTTATAGCGGTTTCAAGTTCAAATTTTAAGTATAGCAGATAATACAATACTGTATTTATTGAAAGACTGTTTAAACCTGAAACAAAATTTATTTTTTCATTATTCATAACTTTTTCTATTGCAGAAATTGAGTCATAAGAAGAAAATTGGGTTAAACGATATAAAACTTCTAAAATTAACTCCATTGGTGCCTGTGTTCTGTTTGAAAGCCTCAAAATCATTTGTTTTACATCTTTTATATTAGGATTCATTAATTGTGTTTCAAGTTTTTTTGAAAATTCTTCACAAAAAATGTCTAGATTTTTATAGTCTCCAATAGGTTTATATATCGGGACGGTTTTTGTAATGGGATTATATTTTAAATCATCTAAACTATTGCTTGCGTAGCCGGTAAAATTTATAAGATTAAAATTACTTGCTTTTATGATATTTTTTTTACTAGAATCATTAATTTTAGTCTGTTTTTTGCAAGTTTTTGCTTGAAATTTTTGAATATATATGTTTGTTGCGTTTGAATTTTTTAGCGAAGAAATATTCATATTGTCATACCGAATTCGTTTAGATACAACGTATATGAATATATATTTTTGCTACAAGCCTATTTTCCGTTTGGAGCAAGAATCATAACCACATTTCTCCCTTCAATTTGTGGTTTTTTTTCAATTTGAACGGTATTTTCTTCAAATTCGCCCATAAATCTGTTTATTAAATCCATTGCAAGGTGGCTATGCTGCATTTCTCTTCCCCTGAGCATAACAACAACTTTAACTTTGTTTCCTGCTGCAAGAAATTTTTTTGCGGCCTTTAAACGCACTTCATAGTCATGAACATCAATTTTATAGCGCATTTTAACTTCTTTAACATCAACGGTGTGTTGTTTTTTCTTGGCTTCTTTTGCGCGTTTTTCGGTCTCGTATTTATATTTTCCCCAATCTAAAATTTTTGCTACGGGCGGGGCTTGATTAGCAGATACAACGACTAAGTCTAAATCCCTTTCTTTTGCCATTTGGAGCGCTTTTGCGGTTGGCACCGTTCCGTGGTTTACTCCTTCATCATCTATAAGTCTAACTTCTCTGGCTCTGATTTTTTCGTTTAATAACTCATTTTGAGTTCTGTTATCATTTCTACTAATGGTTTTATCTCCTTTTATCTGCTATCTATTTATTTATACCATGGTTTTTTATTTTGTAAAACAAAAAAACTAAAGTTTGCTTAAATCGAATGAGTCTTTGACTACACATGTGTTAATTGAAGTTGTCTTTTTTTGATTTTTATTTTTTATTGAAAAACCGTTTGTGGTTCTGATGTTTGTTTCAAGAGAAGTCCACATTGCAAGAAGGTTTTCTTGCTTTTTCATTTTGATTTTTTTGATTAGAATGTCTTTTTTTCCGAAATTTTCATAATTAATCGCTTCAAATTTTAGTGTTAATATTTTACAATTTTTAGGTATTTTTTTTGAAAGTCTATCAATTTCAAATTGAAATTCTTTTATGGATTTGTTGTAATTTTGCCAATCTGAATTTTTATCTTTTATGCAGGGTATTTGTTCTGTTGTTATTAATATTATTGCTGCAGTTAACAGAAATTTTGTAATTATGGAATTTTTGATGGTGTTTTTTTGTAAGAATTGAATTAAAACCCCAATACCGTACGATAAGATAATTAAAGCTGCAAATGAAGCTCTGGCCGGTGATTCTATTATTTCGGAACCTGCAAGAAGAAAATAAAGTATTTTCCATAGGAATATTGCACTTGTACTAGAGGATATTAAAAAAATAAAAATTAAAAGTATAATTGGAACACCTTTTGAATATTTGATTTTCCAAATTCCTAAAAATGATAGGATTAAAGTAAAAATCCCCACTCCGATTGAAAATTCGTTGCTTCTTAGATATCCAATATAATACATGTCTTTTATAAAAATATTATCTAATATGCTTAGTGTTCTAATCCATACTGTGAAATTTGAAATATTTTGAATAATTTCTCTGTATGTATTAATTCTGTTTGCGCAAACATAATAATAAGAAAGAGGAATGAGCATTAAAATCACTGTAAACGTGTAAAATAAAATAAGTTTATAGTAGTTTTTGAAAAAATCAACGACACAGTCTCTGCCTGTTTTTGGTAAAAGCGCGATAATTAAACCCATAAAACCTATAAAAACGCTAAAAAATCCCAGTGTGAAACAACTGTAAAATTGCAGAATTATTGAAACTGCACACAATAAAAACCAAAGATGATTTTTCATTTTTGAATTATTTTTATTTACTTTTAAAATAAAAATAATGGCTAAAATTGTAAAAAATTGTGTGTAGTAATTGATTTCATCTATTCTAAAATATCTCATTAAAGAAAAAGCAAAAATGAATGAAGAAACAGAAGATGCTAAGGATGAAAAGTTCAGTTCTTTATTCATTAAATAATAAAATGCGGAATAATTTAAAAAACATAAGAATATAAATAAAATTTGGAATGCATTAAAAGGGTTGAAAGACAATGTTCTTAAAAACCAATAAAAGGGCATAATTCCGATTAAAGAATCGGATAAGGCCATTGTGCTTTGTTTTGGATAATAAAAAGGCGGACTCCAAAGATAGTAGTTTGGGGCATTTTGTTTTATCCAAAGCCAAGAATGTTCTAAGATATAATTAAAATATAAGTTATTTTCGCCTTTGCCGGGTATTAAATCAAAATTTGATATAAACATCGGATAAAAAAAGATAATTAAGCCTATGATTAAAAATAAGCAGTAAAATCCATATTTATTAATTAATTTATTCGAATATTTTATACAATTCTTGAGGTTTAAATATTCCATATTCCGTAATTATTCCCGTTATTAATGAAGCACAGGTAACATCAAAACCGGGATTTATAACATTAACTTCATCTATGCATATCGGTTTTTCGTTAATTTCCGTCACTTCTTTTTTATCTCTTAATTCTATAGTAATCTCTTCCCCTGTTTTAATTGAGGGATCTATTGTTGATTTTGGCGCTGCTATGTAGAACGGAATATTATGGTATTTAGCTGCAATTGCAACCATATATGTTCCGATTTTGTTTGCACTGTCGCCGTTAAGAGCAATTCTATCCGCACCTGTTACAACAACATCTATCATATTTTTTTTCATAAAATATGCGCCCATACCATCTGTTATAAGGGTTGTGTTTATTCCGTCTCTTATGAGTTCATAGGTTGTAAGTCTTGCTCCTTGTTGTCTGGGTCTTGTTTCGTCCGCAAAAACTTTTATGGTTGAATCTTTTTCAAATGCACTCCTTACAACACCTAAGGCTGTCCCATAGCCGACCGTTGCCAGTGCGCCGGCGTTGCAATGAGTCAGTATTGTTGCTCCTTTCGGGATTATTGCACTTCCGTATTCGCCTATTTTTTTATTTATTTCTATATCTTCATTTTCCAGTTTTATGGCATTTTTAATTAAAAGTTCTATGATTTTTTCTTTTGTTTCGTTTGATTTTTCAACTATTTCAAGCTGTTTTTTTATTGCCCAACTTAAATTAACAGCCGTCGGACGAGAGGAATTTATATAGTTCGCTTTTTTTAGTATTGAATTTTTAAAATCAGATTCGTTAATGCTTTCAATTGCAGCAAGAATAACTCCATGTGCCCCTGCTATTCCTATTGCCGGCGCTCCTCTTACTATCATTGTTTTGATGGCATTATACATTTCATCTGTTGTTTTTATATCAATTTTTTTGTATTCATACGGCAATAAGGTTTGGTCAATCATTCTTGACACGCCCTTTAAATTGTCTGTTTTAATCCATTCAATTGTTTTTTCTATGTTCATATTAATCCTCAATTTTTATATCTAAAGGAGCATCATAATCTTTTGGTTTTTCTTCGATTTTATTTAATAGAAAAGCAGTGCCCATACCTGTTGCGCTGTTTGTCATGGCAAAAATTATGCTAACCATTATAACTATTATTATAAACAGCCAAAAGGCTTCCGTTATAATATCAGGAATTGCATAAGAGTAGTATTTTTGTTTAAAAATTAATCTTAAAATACATACCATAGGGGAAAAAGATGCAAAAAAGCCGATTCCCGAGAAAAATCCAATTATTCCGCCAAGTATTGCTCCTTGTTCATTATCAATTATTCCGAGGTGCTTTTCATTTTTTTTCATATATAAAATTATTATTATTGAAGCAAGAAAACCTGCTGTAAAAATAGAAAAACCTATTATAGAAGGAAATAAAGCTAAAAGTCCCAAAACAGCTCCCAATATTAAAGAAAAAATAGCTGCTCTTTTAATAATAAGCTGATTCATTTTATCTCCTCCTTAAATCTTAGATTTTGTGCATGACAAACCGCAAGTGCTATTGAGTCTATTGTATCATCTAATTTTACTTTTTCATCTATTTCTATAAAATTTTTTATCATAATTTTGACTTCTGTTTTATCCGCTCTGCCGTGTCCTGTTATTGTTTGTTTTACAACGAGCGGTGTGTATTCAAACATTGGAATATTACTTTCTTCCAGCGTTGCCAATATTACCCCTCTTGCTTGCGCTACGGGAATTATAGTTTTTTGGTTTTTAAAGAAAAACAATTGTTCAATTGATGCACAATTGGGTTTGTACTTTTTTATTAAAAAGTCTAAATCGTTTTTAAGTTCTAAAAGTCTTTTCGGATGTGCCGCTTTTTTATTTGTTTGAATTGAACCGCTTGTTATAAGCTCTAAGTTTTCTCCTTGAGCTTCAACAAGGCTGTAGCCTGTTATACCTATCCCCGGATCTATACCAAAAATCAACATATTTTAAACAATAATATTTATTATTTTTTTTGTCAAATTGTAAGTTCAGATTCTATAAAATCTCTTAATTCCAATGTTTTTTTGAAATTGAAAGATATGATTTGACCGTATCTGAGGCCGATTGTGCAAGCAGGACAAGCCGTTAAAATCAGGTTTGCTTTTTCTTTTTTTATTAATAAAGCTTTTTTATATGCAATTTTGGTGGCTATAATCGGATGATATATAAAATAGCTTCCGCCGAAACCGCAGCATAAATTTTCGTCTTTTGATTTTAGATATTTTATACCTTCAATGTTTGATAAAAATGTTTCAATTTTTTTAAAATCGTTTTTATCCATATGACATGGTTTATGAAATATTACGGTTTTATTTTTGTATTTTGAATTTTCTTTTAATTTTAATTTTTTTTCTAATAAAAAATCAGTTAAAAATTCGAGTTTATTTTTTTCTTTTTCGTTTAATTCTTCATATTCACTTACCGCTTTTTTGCAGCTAGCGCAGTCAAAAACAACTTTTGAAGCTTTCTTAATCAGTTCTATATTTTTTTTCTTTGCTTTTTCATAGTTTTTTATATCGCCGGAAGCCAGGTATGGCAGTCCGCAGCATAGGAATTGTTCCGATTTAAAAATTTTATCCAGAAAAGTAGTTTTATGTTGTGCTTTTGCAACGCATCCTTTAAAATATAAAACGTTTGATTTTATATTTTTTTTCTTTTCTTTTTTAAATACGTTTAAAATATATAATATTTTAAGCGGAAGAAGTTTAGCGGCAAGAAATAGTCTTTGACTTATTTTTGAGGGGTTAAATTTAGCATTTTTATAAGCAAAAATTAAAGTTGTATTAACTTTTGAGGGGCAATTTTCTTTGCATTTGGAGCAGTTGAGACAGATTTTTAAATTTTTTTTGATTTCTTTTTCGGATAAAATTTTTTTCTCATATCCTAAAAGCTTACAAATAAGCCCTCTGGCTGTATTGTTTTCATCTTTTTTGATTTGAAAAATGGGACAGTTTTGAATACATAGAGCGCAACGGGAACATTTGTTCAGATTTTTTATAATTTCATCTTCTTGCATATTTTATAGTATAATTTAATGCTATGAAATATGCAAAATTGAAAAACGGTAAAATTGAAATCTTAAGCTGTGAAAAGCCGAAACTGCTTTCTAAAGGGGCAATTATAAAGGTTTTGGGTTGCGGGCTTTGCGGATCTGATTTGGTTAAAATTAAGCACAGCAACAAAGATAACGAAGATAATATAATTCTGGGACATGAAGTTGTAGGAATAATAGAGGAGATAAATTCAGACACTTCTGATTTTAAAGTCGGTGATAAAGTTGCTCTTGGACATCATTATCCTTGTTTTAATTGCGAATTTTGTAAAAATAAGTCGTATTCTATGTGTAAAACATTCAAAAAATCTAATATTTTTCCCGCAGGCTTTGCGGAATATATAAGGGTGGACGATAATCATTTGAAATATACGGTTTATAAAATGGATGATAGCTTAAAAGACGATGAGAAAGCTTTTCTTGAACCTTTATCTTGTTGTATCAGAGCAGTTGAGCGTGCAGGTTTTGAATATAAAAAAGATAATTCTAAATATTGTGCATTGGTTGTGGGATTGGGTTCTATAGGATTATTGATGTTAAAAGCACTGAGAGCATTTGGAGTCAGTGGCTTTGGTTATGATATTTCTTTGCAAAGACAAAATTTTGCTAAAGAGCAAGGATTTGATTTTACAGAAGATAAAAAATATGACGTTGTTTTTCTTACTGCGGGGCATTCTAAGGCAATTGATACCGCTTTAAAAAGAGTAATAGACGGCGGCAAGATTGTTGTTTTCTCTTCTGTGGAAGATGATTTGAAGGGATTTTCCAATAACGAAATTTATTATCGTGAATTATCGATTATTGCAAGTTATTCTCCTTCACCTTCTGATATCAAGATATCGGCCGAGCTTTTGAATAGTCATAAGGTTAACGTTGAGAATTTAAGTAAATATTATGAGCTTGACAATTTAGCTTCCGCAGTCGATGATAGTTTTAATAATAAGGTTTTTAAGGCGTATATTAAAATATGAAAATGAAAGCTGTGCGCTATTGGGCGCCAAATGATTTAAGATATGAAGAAGTAAAAATCCCCGAATTGCAAGAAGGAGAAATTCTTGTTAAAGTTAAGGCTGCGCTTACTTGCGGAACGGATGTCAAAACTTTTAAAAGAGGACACCCGGTTTTAATTAAAAAAACTCCTTCGGGTTTTGGTCATGAATTTTCAGGCGTAATAGAGAAGATATCTCCCGAGGTTACTGATTTTAAAATAGGTGATAGAGTTGTTTGCGCCAATTCTGCACCTTGCGGAGAATGTTTTCATTGCAGAAAAGGTGAGTTTGAGCTTTGTGAAAATTTGAATCTTTTAAATGGGGCTTATGCTCAATATATTGTTGTTCCAAGAAAAATTGTGGAGAAAAATACACTAATTATCCCGAAAAATTTAACTTTCGCACAGGCTGCTTTCACTGAACCTTTGTCAAATGTTGTGCATGGAATGGCAAAAACCCCTATTAATAAAGGCGATACGGTAGGTATAGTCGGAATAGGACCTATAGGATTAATGTTTGCAAAACTTGCAAAATTAAAAGGCGCAAAAGTTATTGCTATGGGAAGAAATCCATTGAAATTAAAAATGGCACATGAATTTGCAGAAGCAGATGTTGTTGTGGATTTAAAAAAATATCCTGATCCAAAAGATATTATATTGAGCTATACCGAAGAAGGCAGAGGATTGGATGTTGCAATAGAGTGCGTGGGCTTGCCCGAGATGTGGGAAAAAATGTTTTCGTTAGTTAGAAAAGGTGGAACCGTACATCTTTTTGGAGGATGTGCGTCCGGAACTACCGTTAATATTGATACAAGGAGACTTCATTATGATGAGGTAAATATAGTAAGTTCATTTCATCATACTCCTAAATATTTTAGAGAAGCATTAGATTTAATTGCAAGTAATAAAATAGATGTGAATAAGCTGATAACTAAAAAAATGGATATGAAATATGCAAAAAAAGCAATAGAAATGCATAGAGATGGTGAAGCGATAAAAATATTACTTGAAAATTAGCTTGACTCAAATTTATTATTTGTTATGATGAAAAAGTCCGATTTTAAGCACTGCTTATTAGGATTGTGATAATTGAATAATTTGCCGCGTTAGCTCCCTTGAGTGGAGCGAAGCGAAACGGAATAAGTAACGTAGAGCCTTGCTCTGCCAACTGATTCCAAGAATAGATTGATAATTGAATAATTTGCCGCGTTAGCTC